>JBCCQC010000013.1:0-18505 GCA_039024535.1 Chloroflexota bacterium | reverse complement strand
TGATGCCGTTGCCGCCGTAGAAGCCGGGACGCTGGCCGCGACTGTGGCCCAGCAGCCAGATCTCATCGGTATGCTGGGCGTGGATGCTGCACTGGCCTCGCTGAACGGCATGGACGTTGCCGAGAATACGCCGGTTCAACTGAGCCTCGTAACAGGCGAATAATCTCGCATTGCTTTTCCGGGGGCGTGGTGTACCTGCTGCGCCCCTTTTTATTTTCCGTCCACTGGACAGGCATTCACTCATGGAAACACAGCCGCTACTCAATATGCAGGGCATCAGCAAGAGCTTCCCCGGCGTAAAAGCCCTGCAAAACGTCGATTTCGACGTGCGCCCCGGCGAGATTATGGCGCTGGTGGGCGAAAACGGCGCGGGCAAGTCCACGCTGATGAAAATACTCAACGGCATCTACCGCCCCGACGACGGCCAGATTAACTGGGATGGGCAAACCGTGCAACTCAACTCCCCTGCCGATTCACAGCACGTCGGCATCAGCATGATTCACCAGGAACTCGCGCTTGTGCCGTACCTGGACGCGGGGAAAAATATTTATCTGGGCCGCGAACCGCAGCTCGCACCCGGCATCGTCAACTGGCGGCAGCTCTACGCCGATGCACAGCGCAACCTGGATACACTCGGCCTAGATGTAGCTGTTAGAACCCCCGTGCGTCTCTATTCCATTGCGCAGCAGCAGATGATCGAGGTAGCAAAAGCCCTGAGCATGAACGCCCGCCTGATTGTGATGGACGAACCTACGTCCTCGCTGACTGACCGCGAAGTGACGACGCTGTTTGAGCAGATGCGCGGCCTGCGTGAGCGCGGCGTGGCAATTGTGTTTATCTCGCACCGCATGGATGAAATTTTCGACATCTGCGACCGGGTGACCGTGTTGCGTGATGGTGAACTCGTTGGCGTGGAAAACATCGACAACCTCACCGCTGATGACATTATCCAGATGATGGTAGGCCGCGAAGTGGGGCAGATTTACGAGCGTGGCGAGGCCGTCATACAGGATAAGGTGGTGCTGGAAGTGGAAAACCTCTCACGCGGCGACCTTGTGCGCGATGTGTCGTTCAGGCTGCACCGTGGCGAGATTTTAGGGTTTGCGGGTCTCGTTGGTGCCGGTCGCACGGAACTCGTAGAGACAATATTCGGGGCCGCCACGCCCACTGCTGGAACTATCCGGCTCAACGGAGAAACCGTCAACATCACCCACCCCTCAGATGCCATTCGCTATGGGATTGGCCTCGTCCCGGAAGACCGCAAGGGTGCAGGGTTGTTCCTGCGTATGAGTGTGGCGGCCAACATCGTCATGAGCTATCTGCGTGACCTGCTGCGCTTTATCTTCATTGACCACGGGCGCGCCGCCAGCATTTCTGACCGTTTTATTGACGAACTCAACGTCCGCACCCCCTCACGCCAGCAGATTATCGGCAACCTCAGCGGCGGCAACCAGCAAAAGGTCGTCATCGCCAAATGGCTGACGTTAGAGCCACAGGTACTCATCCTGGACGAACCCACACGCGGCATTGACGTAGGCGCGAAGTCTGAGATTTACAAACTCATTCACGGGCTGGCGGCATCTGGCGTGGGCGTGATTATGATCTCGTCGGAACTGCCGGAAGTGCTGGGCGTGGCAGACCGTGTGCTGGTGATGCACGAGGGGCACATTACCGGCGAGTTCAACGCACAGGACACCACCCAGGACGAAATTATGCAGGCCGCCACCGGCACAAAAGCAAAAAGAGAGCAAAGCGCATGACCACCGAACGCCTATCTACTGGAATCCGCTGGGGCGAGGTGCTGCGCCAGAGTATTGTGTTTATTGTGCTGCTGGCGCTCATTCTGCTGTTTGCGACGCTATCGGAGCGGTTTTTGCAGCCGCGCAACCTGACCAATATCCTCCAGCAAAACGTACACATCATTATTGTCACCATCGGCGTTACGCTTACGATGCTCGTCGGCGGCATTGACCTGTCTGTGGGGTCTGTGGCGGCACTGGCCGGGGCGGTTTCCGCCGGGTTAATCGTCAATAACGGCATCCCCTTCTGGCCGAGCGTCATCATTACGCTGGCGATGGGTTTCGTTATCGGTGGCGTAAACGGCGGCCTGATTGTGTGGGGCAAACTGCCACCATTCGTGGCAACACTGGCTATGCTCGGCATTGCACGCGGACTCACGTTGCTGTACACGCAGGGCCGCCCGATTTCCGGCATGGGCGATGCCTACACGTTCTGGGGGCGCGGTGATGTGCCATTACCACTCATTGGCGAAGTGCCCGCGCCAATCGTCGTTGCCATTGTCGTGATTATCGTGTTCGCACTGCTGATGAACTACACGCGCTATGGACTGCACGTTTATGCCGTTGGCGGCAACGAGGACACCGCCCGCCTCGCCGGGATTCCCGTTAACCGTGTGAAGATCATCACCTACGGCCTCAGCGGGCTGCTGGCCGCGCTCGCCGGGATGCTGCTGACGGCACGGTTGTTCAGTGCGCAGCCACAAACCGGCGTCGGCCTCGAATTGCAGGCAATTGCGGCATCCGTGCTGGGTGGCGTCAGCCTGTTCGGAGGCGTGGGCAATGTGCTCAGCGCGGTGATTGGCGGGTTGCTCATTGGTGTGCTGGCAAACGGCATGAACCTGCTGCGCGTGGCATCCTACCAGCAGCAGATGATTGAGGGAGGCGTGCTGGTGCTGGCCGTCGCTGTGGATACGATCTCGCGCCGGTTCCAGCGCCAGTAACCCCTGCACAGACAGAAAATTTGTTGTGCAGGTCTCGTGGCGATACTGGCCTGTGGCAGCAGCCTGCAAGTTTGAATATCCCGGATTGATGTGTTACCTTCCCCCGGAACAACCTCAACAAACATACAAATTGCACAGGATATGCATCAATGCTTGTTTCTATGGCGTCGTTCTGGCCGATTATCGAAAAGATACTGGATACTGCTGCACCCGGCACAATTGTTGAAATTGGCGGCCTGCGTGGAGACATGACGCGCTTGCTGTGCGACTGGGCACAGGATTCAACCTGCCAGATCAAAGTGATTGAACCCGCAGGCCTCGAACCGCTGTTCCGTCTTGTTGAGGAATTCGACCGGGTTGAATTGCTGGAAGGTACCAGCCTGGACAAACTCCCCCTGCTTCATGATGTTGATTGCTTCTTCGTTGATGGAGATCACAACTACTACACCGTCTACAACGAACTGAAAGCCATTTTCAGCAACAGCACCCCCGATGTGGTTTTCTTCCATGATGTGGGCTGGCCGTGGGGACGGCGCGACCTGTACTACGATGTTTCCAGCGTACCGGCCAATCACGTTCACGATCACATCTGCGACGCGGGGGTCGGGGTTGTACCGGGCAATCATGGCGTACTTGAGGGTGGAGGGCTGATGTCTGGCGGCAACTTCTGCTTTGCACGGCACGAGGGCGGCCCCCGGAATGGTGTGCTTACGGCCCTTGAGGATTTCGTGAATGATCTACCCGGTCATGTGTTCTTCAAAGTCGATTGCATCTTCGGGCTGGGCATTTTGCTCAAGCAGGATACCCCGTACTTTTATGACATCCTCAACCTCATCATGCCGGTGGTGAACAACCCGATAATATCGCTGCTTGAAGAAGACCGCTTGCAGGAGTTCATCAAATCCCGGAACACCGCACGCCACATCAACGCACTCAAGCATCAGATTGATGAGCTGTCCTCCGGCTCAGCAGGCAGCACATCACAGAGCCATAACCTGTACCTGGATCTGCTCAAGAAATCCCTTCTTGACCTGATTTACACAGATCCGCAATCCATAGTGAAGCGTCCCAACGGTACAGAAATAACCGTGCAGGAGGCCCGTGAGACTGGACTGGACTGGCCGGAACGTGCCCTGACGATGATGGGGATGCAGCGGCTCAGTAATCTGCAATATTGTGTGGAGGACGTGTTAAAAACAGGGGTGCCGGGTGATCTGGTCGAAACCGGTGTGTGGCGGGGGGGCGGTTGCATCCTGATGAAAGGGGTGCTCAAAGCCTATGGCGTAGAAGATCGCAAAGTGTGGGTTGCGGACTCGTTTATGGGCCTGCCACCCCCCAATGCTGAACTCTACCCCGCAGATAAGGGCCTGGATTTATCTGACAGGGAAGAACTGTCAGTATCTCATGAGACCGTTAAACGAAATTTCCAGCGTTACGACCTCCTTGATGACCGGGTAGAGTTCCTTGTTGGATGGTTCAAAGACACGCTGCCGGTAGCGCCTATCGAGCAAATCGCGGTGCTGCGACTGGATGGCGACCTGTACGAATCAACAATGGATGCCCTGGATGCACTCTACCCGAAGCTACAGGAGGGCGGCTATGTCATCATAGACGACTATGGTGTGTTACCGGCCTGTCGGAAGGCGGTGAGTGATTATCGCACCCGCTTCGGGATCACGGAAACCATTCATCAGATCGACCGGACGGGAGTATTCTGGAAAAAAGCATACAGCGACACCTCACTGGCAGAGGCAGTCACGTCAGTTCGATCCGATGCAGTTGCTTCTGTTGAAGGAGCCACGCCGATAAAAGCGGCTCAACCGCAGGTTCGCTCTACAACACCCCAACAGGTATCGACAGAAACGCAACCACCACACAACATACTCGTTTCGATTGTGGTTGTCGTCTACAACATGCAACGAGAAGCCCCCCGCACATTGTACTCGCTCAGTGCAGAATACCAGGATGCCGACGCGAACCAGTACGAAGTCATCGTCGTAGAAAATGGCTCAACCCGGCCCCTGTCACAACAGCGTGTGGAACAGATGGGCAGCAATTTTCGCTATTTCTACCTGGAAGACGCCCCTGCCTCCCCTGCATACGCTGTTAATTTCGGGGTTCAGCAAGCACGCGGGCCTATGGTGGGGGTGATGATTGATGGTGCGCGGATTGTAACACCCGGCATTGTTCAAACCGTTATGCGTGCCTACAGAGCCTACGAAAACCCACTGGTCAGTACACTGGCATGGCACATCGGGCCAGACATTCAGTATCGGGCCATCAAAGAACAGGGTTACAACACCGCCATCGAAGACGAGTTACTCGATCAGAGTGAGTGGATGGCAGATGGCTACCGGCTGTTTGACATTTCCACGCTCGGCGGGTCAAGCGCCGATGGCTGGCTGATGCCCACCGCAGAGAGTAATTGTCTTTTCCTTCTGCGAACGATGTACGAGAAGCTGGGCGGTTTTGATGAACGGTTCGACATGCCGGGGGGCGGCCTCGTCAATCTCGATTTTTATCGCCGCGCCTGCGAATACCACGATACGGTGCTCATTGTTATGCTGGGAGAAGGCAGTTTTCATCAGATGCATGGGGGCATCATGACCAACCAGTATGAGCAAGCATATCGCAGCAAACTGGGGCCACAGTATCGAGAAATTACCGGTCGTCGCTTCCAGCCACCGGTGAAAAAACCCGTTTACTGGGGGAACATTCACCGGTATATGCTGCCCTCACTTCAGGAGTCCGTCCAGAAGGTACTTGATATGGATTCCTGACTGTGGAGCCGGGGAAAAGCCGGACGCTACTCTGTTGCAAAGCAGCAGGAAAAGCTCATCAGGGATATTGTCTATCAACGGGACACTGGCTCCTCTATAGTTTCACAATCCGGGCGCAAAATTTCGATGTCGGTTTCCAGCACAGTCAATGTATCACACAACTCGAACGGGTGATCGGCCATGTACTGTTGCATCCCCTCATCGTAGATCATGTGGTTCTCAATGAAAATAATCACCGTCGGCTGCACACTGTCCCACAGCGCCCGCCGCGAGTTAATCTCGTCCCGGCGCATGGCGTAAATCTCCCCACCATAACTGATGACCTCCACATCGCCAGTGTGCGGGAACACCCAGATCAACTGATGTGTGGAATACACCACATCATCCGGCGTGACGTACTGTGGCAGCACAGTTTTCAGCTCATGGTATAAAAACGGCGGCAGTTCACCGTTTTGCAGCGTGTAGCGCACCGTGTTCCAGTTGGTGTGGCCGCCCACCAGTTGCAGCGCCAGCAAGCCCACCGCCCCACCGCTCACTATCAGGCGCTTTGCCGTGTCTTCACCATACATCCCGGCCAGCATCATCCCCACGACCAGCGGATACACGCCCGCCACATGCCAGATGTACCCCTGCGTATCCAGCGCATACGCAGAGAATACCGTCAGCGCCAGCACAGCCAGCAGTGTTCGGTCAGGCTCCGCGCGGCGCCACAGTAAAAACACAATCGCCAGCGCCAGCAGCACCTGCTCATACAGCGACTCGTAGCGCGTGATGGCAAACCCCTGTGGGCGCGGCGTCTCTGAGGTTTGCGCGAGGGCATTCAGGAACACGTCAAAGCCACCGGCAGGCAGCACATTTGCCACCATATAGATCACACTGCCCGCCAGCGCCCCCGCCCCGAACGCCAGCGCCGGGTAAATGACGCTCAGGGTACGTTCATACCACAGCCGCCACAGCGTCCGCAGCGCGTAATACAATGAAAACGTGAGCGCCGCCACAATACACACCGCATGAAGTTGCAATGCCAGCGTCACCAGCAAGCCTACCCCTGTATGCATCGCGCTATACCGCCACCCGCTGCCCCGGTGAGCACGCAACGCGAGGTCAAAGGCCCACACGCCCACCGGCAGCACGAACTTCGCAGGGCGGTATTCCCAGTCCGGCAGCAGCACCAGCCCTACCGCCGCCACACCCAGTACCGTCAGCGCGGTGCCACGCCCGTAAAGCTGTGCCGCTACGCGATAAGCACCCCACAGAAAAAGCCCATAGATCAGCAGGTTCAGCACCCGGCTGATGTACACACTGTACCCGAACGTCTCCAGCACAATCCCATACACCACATAAAACCAGCCCAGTCCGGGCCGGATGACGTAGAACGGTGCGCCCCAGCTTTTATAGTACACGCCGCCATCGGCAAAGTACGTGGTGGCGATGTCTGCATAGTGGCCCTCGTCCGGCTCATACTGGTTGATGCCCAGCCCGGTAATTGCCACCGGGATCATTGCCAGCAGCATCAGCACCGCCAGCCCGACTACCAGATTGCGCCTCACCATCGGGTGCAGCAGCGGCAACGAACGTGTATGCAACACCAGTATCACCCCTGCCAGCCCATTGAGGCACAGGTAGGCCAGCAGTTGCGCCTCCACCCCGCTGAACCCCACCCCGGCCACCGCCAGTAAACCCACAACCAGCACACCATACACCAGCCAGCCGGAGCGCACCGCCAGCCAGCCACGCACCCGTGGCGCGATCACCACGAGTACCACACTCGCCGCAATCAGCAGCACGTTGAGTGCCAGCGCCGGCGCATAGCGCACACTGTACCGACCGAGTATGTCTGCTGGTGTAGACTGGTGGCCCCACAGCGCAGGGATGCTGAGCAATTGTACGGTCAGGGTAGCGGCGCACAGCGCCCGGAAGGGTAGCATTTTGTGTTCTGGTGTCATGGTGATCGCATTTTGCTGTCGTTTGAAGGGAACGCTACCCGGAGATGCGGTACATTTGAATGCCGAATCGGGTTTGGTGGCTTACACAACATCAGAACGTCTAATTTTAAGTGCCTTTGAATTCACCCCACCGTATGCCACGGAAAATACAGGTAACGGACGTTCTCGCCGCTCGTTTCAGGGGTGATGCTACCCTACTCCGCGAAAATATCAGCAGCATTTACTGTGACGTTCAGTGCAGGCGATGTGAATATTTGCGGTGGAGTGTAGCTCCCCTGCTGCGCGAACTGCCCCCCATCACGCACCCACACCGAAATCTGCCGCGCTACCGGGTCAATCAGCCAGTATTCGTGCGTGCCATGAGTCTCATATAACTGGAATTTATCCTCGCGGTCACGCTTCGTCGTGGACGGTGACAGAATCTCCACCACAAGCTCCGGCGCACCCCGCAGCCGCTTGCCCTCGTCGGGAACCGCGTTACTATCATCACTCAACCACAGCACATCCGGCTGCACCACATCCCCGGAGGGCAGCACCACATCCACCGGCGCCATATACGCTTTGCCAGTACCCGCGCCACGCAGTATCACATAGACATTCCCGGCAATGGTCTGGTGATAAAGTTCGGGGGAAGGCGTCACGATAATCACTCCGTGGAGGCGTTCGACACGCTGTGTTGTTACGGGTAAAGTGAGGTAATCCACCAGAGAGATAGCGGTTCCCGTAGCCGGGATAGTGTCTCGAATCCGGTCAGTCATGGGCAAGCATCCGTGCTGTGAATGTTGCAACCATTCTATCACAGCCGGATTTGCTATACCGTGTGTGATGGGAAATGCGACCTGCTATCCATTGGCTGCACACTCCCGCTGCAAGACGTGTACCGCAAAATCACGTTCGGGGAGGGGGATGCAACATCATAGGCTATTCATCGCGCAAGTCTGGTGGAGGTTCAGGTACATGACCCCCGATTGACAGAATATTATCCCTGTCAAACAGTGCGTATTCAAATGAAACATGGCCCCCATAAGCATGAAGAACATACCGCATCATTCCACCAAAATCATCCATAAAAACCATCGGGTACCAGACTGCAAAGGAAGTAGCTTTTGCCTTCCAGATAGATGCAACTACCTCTCTCTCATCGTCGCCAATGTCATCCCATCCCACATCAGCCAATATCCATCGCCAGTACATCGTGTGGTCTGGATACACGGCTGGAATAAAGGCCACATATAAAGTAGTTTCATTTGAAACAGGATCAATCCCAAACACAGCACTGTATCCTGCTTTTTGCAGGCAAAATTGAACATCGTTAAGTTTGATTGTTTCGGAAGTATGGTAGTACAACACATCCAATTTTAAGTTCCTTCAGATTCACCCCACCGTATGCCACGGAAAATACAGGTAACGCACGTTCTCGCCACTGGTTTCGGCGGTGAGGTCGCTCAGTTTCACCGGCTCGTCCGGGTGGTAGTTATCCGTAATCCACACCTCCCCGTCAATCACCTGCTCCACATACGCCACATGCCCGTTCACCGGGTCTGCCCAGCTATGCCCCGTATCCAGCAGCAGCACACTCCCCTCCAGCGGAACCTCACCCACCGTCACGCCATAGTGCGCGTACTGCCGCGCCATGTCATCCCACAGGTGCGCGTCCACGGCCAGCACAGGCGGCACATGGAACTTGCCCACCACATGCTGCACGCAGTCAAACGTGTTTTCGCTCAGCCACGCCGGGGACTCCGTAAATTCCAGCCCCGCCAGCAGTTCGGCATCCGCCGTGTTCCCCGGAGCCACGCGCAGCAAACGCGCTTCCAGGCCATCCACTCGCGCCTGCATCACATCCACGCGGTTCTGCGCGGCGGCAATCTGCTCGTCAATCAGCGCAAGGTCGTTCTCACGGGCCATCACATACGGCAGCGTGTTCACGTCCGTGTCGGGATCCTGCGAATGCATCCGGTTTTTCAGCGCGGCGAGGTCAGCGGCGCGTAGATCGCGGGTTTCCATCAGCACCGCGAGTTCGCTTTGCTCCGTAGCGAGGTCGGCTTTGCGCTGGCTCCACTGCTCATAGAGCGTATGATTGCGCTGGCTCACGTAACCATCGGGCGTCAGGCGGCGTTCAAGCACAGGGGCAACTACCGGGGCAGCACGTTCCGTGCGCTCTGGCATATAGGCACGGGTACGGCGTCTGCGCAGATGCATATTTACGTAGAACGGCAGCACACTACCCTCTCGCGCCCCGCTGATGTCGTTGGCCGCGTCCGTGAGTTTATCGGAGAAGTTTTCCAGCGTGCCTGCCCATTCGGTCATCCGCGCACGGAAGGCGAGATACTGCTGCTGGAGTTCAGCAGTACCGGCCCCCAGCGCAACCATACTATCCAGCGCATCGGCACTGGCCTGCACACTGTCGGCAATGCGCCGCGACGACTGGCGCATTCGGTCGGCAGCATCGCGTAACTGGTCAATTCGGGCTTCAACTTCGGACATCGTGACGGGTTCCGGCTTTTTGCCCAGTATAGCGCCGCCCTCACATCATGCGCAAAGTGCGGCGCAGGGGTACACGCTACGCAATCCGGGAGAAGGCAGCGTGGATGCCACTTTGCAGGTCATATAGCTTTGCCAGCGCTTTTTCGTCAATCAGTTGGTTGTGCATCACCGCATTGCGAATGTCAGAGACTTCCTTCATGGCTTTACCAATGTCCTTGAAGTGATGCAGATTGTACTCCCTGCCAACTTCCTCGATGAGTCCAGCCAGTTCCCCGGTAGTGATGTAAGCAATGAGCGGGTTGATCGTGTTATCGAGACCCTTTTCTGCGGTTTTACGATGCATAGCTGAGGCGCGGGTTTGCAGGTCAGCCGATGTGTCGTTGTAGTGGTAACCCCTCGTTCCACCATAGTAGCCCTCCAGCAAGGCACTGCTTTCACGCTGGTGGCTTGCCAGCACAATCACAACAAGGTTCCTCGCAGACGTTTCGATGTCATAAATCACGCGGTAGGCCTCTGTATTGACGGTCTGTAGCTCCGGGGAGATGTCCTCAACCCGCAGGTTTGTCAACCGCTGGTCGTCAATGTTTAACTGCTGGTAGTGATACCGCGTGATTAACTCTGCCGTCCATGACTGGAACGACAGAAAGTTCTGGCCGTTGATGTTCCGCAGGGAGGCCAGCCCCAGTGCAACCAGGTGCATTTCCTGGTGCAGCTTACCCGCAGACAACGCCACGTTGCGGTGCAGCAGCAGCCGCGTGAGCATCTTAAGCGCCGATGCCGGTAGCTGCTGCCATGTGGCAAGTAGCTGCTGCGCGGCCTGTCCATCACGGGCCAGTTCATCAATCACATTGAGCATGGCTGCCATACGGAATTCTGGTTCAAGGCAGGTAATAGCCTCGCTCACGATGGCTTCGTTGCCCCCGGTGAGTTCATGCAGCACACGGCCATACAACTCGCGGGATGTCCAGTCGTGTGGCAGGCGGTTGATAACCTCATCGGCAGATAGCCCTTTCCAGTAAGTGTAGTTGTGCCCTACCGTATATGGGAAAGAAACCCCCGCACTCCGATAGTACGATTCCAGCGAAACATGATCCCAGAAGCCAGTAATCACATGATGCACGTTAAACCGCCGCTGATGCTGGGACGTATCCAGGCTGCGCAAAGCAGAAAAGAAATCGGCAAGGGTTTTCGAAGCGCTGTACTGCTCCCCCTGCATCTCCATCAGGATGACAAACGTTTTATTGGGTGCATGAACTTCCCTCGAAAGCCATCCCCACGTCTCGGCCACACTTTCGAGGATAGTCGTATCATTTTGCAGGTCGTCATCGTCGTCCACAAAGCAGGCGTCGTAAAATTGGTCAACAATCCACCGGGCATAGTGTGCCGGGTTTTCCATATCGAACCGGATGGGGCCAAAAACGATGCAACCCGGTATATACTCGGACGCACTTGCCGCCAGTTCCTCGATAATCTGCACTTTGCCAGAACCGGGATTGCCGTTTATAAAATACTGCGATGTTTTGCGCGTGAGCACATTGCGTTGTATATCCTCAAGAATGTCAATCATGCCGTGCCTGCCTTTCCAGGTAGTCTTTCACTTCAGATTCCAGTTCGTCCAGTGGCCGGGATTCTTCCAGGCGTCCCAGGATGGTGGGAAAGTCAGAGACAGTAAATTCATACTGCCGCGTGCTGTACTCGCGGATAACACTGGTAGCAATGAGATGCTCGATACTGCGTGCCAGCACTTTTTCCGGTATTTCGGTGCCGTCGGTCAGCCTTGCATAATCCTTGATCTGTTTGTAGGAGAACTGCTGTATATTCTCATTGATGCCGACCAGCGAAATGATGCTGTAGCGGGCCACGGCATCAAGGTTCATGGCGAGAGTATTCTGCACATAGTCGATGAAGCTATCCTCCGGGTCAGCATCGTGGAAAACGTAATCAAGGTCGTCCATCATGATGGTTTCAGCTTTGCGCTCTGCCACATAATCCTGGAGTTTTTCTGAGAACTTCTGCACAAACGCCGGGTGGCCGCCAGTACGCTCTACCACGCGCTGCGGGATGAGCCGATACTGGAACTTCCAGCCCAGTACTTCAAGGAAGCCTTCGCGCACGATGGATTCGGCGTTTTCTGCTGAGAGATTACCCAGCAGCTTTTCGTTAAACATGCGGCCCCAGGGGTCGCTGGTAGTGGTATAGGGGCCGCCGCCACGCATACAGTCGTATAGGTGCATGAACCCGGCCACAATCACACGAAAGCGTTCCCGGTACCGTTCAGACAGCGTACGGAGGGTTTCAACCAACAGGTGGCGCTCCGGGTTGTGGTCAATGTATTTGTCCACTTCGTCCAGCAGCATCACAATGCGAACCGACGGGTTACTATCGAGATGCTGCTGGATGCCGTAGCGCAGTTCGTCAATATGGTTTACCGTCCCCGGCAGGGGCATTCTGCGGGCAAGGGCAGCGGCTACCGCATGGTCAGAGCAATCCTCGAAGCCCTCAAACGACTCGTACACCACATAATAATTACGCTTTTCCAGCCGCTCGCGCACAGCATTCAGCACAGAGCTTTTACCGATGCGCCGTCCACCGTAGATAGCGTAGTTATCGCCACTGGAAACGATCTGGTTGATGACGTTGGCACGGCCAACAAAAATCGACGTGCGGGTATCGACAAGCTGGTTGATTTTAAAGATGTCAATGTATTGCAGCGGGCGCGAGTTTAACATAAGCGCCCGTAGCTGACCGATGGGTTTACTGTCCACAGCCTCCGCCAGAATCAGATCAAGCAGGGTGGGTTCGTCAATCACAACAACGCCCTTCTTGCTGTATTCATTTTCCAGCGCACTCTTTAGCCGGGGCGTGCAACCGGGGATAAACACAAAAATAAAGCGATCCGGTATCCACTCCTTACCCTCAATCAGTTCAGTCAGTGCCTGCCGATGGGCAGAGCCGGGTTTGCGCCCCAGCAGGCTGACGAAAACACAGCCTTCGTCAAGCGCATCTGTTTTCGGGTAAATTAGTTCATACAGCCTGTAAGGTGATATGCTATCATCCCCGATATGTTCACCGGTGGGGGTGTTCAGGTGCCGCATAGCAACCATCGTTCTAAAGGCACTGTAAAGCGCATCCAGCTTCACCCGCACATCGTGGGACATATCCGCCGTGTAGAAGGTGCTGTCGCCCTGTTTCAGTTCGATCCAGTTTTCCAGTACCGTACAGCGGGTTCCAATTGTACTGAGGGCAAGCTGGCCTTCGCTCAGGCCAAGCTGTAACAGTTCGCCTTCGTTCAGCAGTTCCAGCACCTGTTCGGCGGTCAGGTCATCCGTCGGGATGACGGTTTTGCCGGTGCTTTCGGCCTTTACACGCTCCACAGCCACCTGAAGGCTCATAATTTCGTCCCATGCACGGTGGGCCACCCGGTACTCCAGATCCTGCAAAAACTCGTAGATGCCTTCCGTAAGCGACTGCGCGATGATCGCCTGGTCAACAGCATTCAGGCCCTCCATTGCACGCAGGCGCTGTTGATTCGGGATGGTGTTATCAGAAAAGATGTTGTAACGCATATCGTTCACCCGTTTCATCACCGTGGTGAGCTTCTCCTGCTTGGTGGCGCGTTCTTCATCCAGCAGTTCTGTGTGGTAATTGATGCGTTCCGTCAATTCATGATCCAGCCAGCGCCACCGGCCAAGCTGCCGCGCCTCCTGGAAGGGTTCCACATTGCCGCCGATAGTAATCAGGTCGTTTTCCAGCCCCTTTGTGTGCTTCTCCTGCCTAGAACGCAGCGTTTGCGCGTAGCTCTGTTCTTCTACCGGGATACCGGAGACCAGCAGCGCCTGCCGGGTAGCCTGTGCATTCATCAGGATGGCAAACGTATCCGGGATGTCGCGTTCTTCGGTGATGTCTTTCAGCAGCGGTTCCAGCCAGTGCTCAAAAGACGCATCCGCCGCTGTAAGGTACCCGGCGAGGTGTGGCAGCCGCACCGCAAACCGGGATTCCTGCAACAGTGTTCTGATGATGGTGTCGTGGGCTTCTTCTATAGCAAACCCGGCATGGGCCTGCTGGCGGTCGGATTCACGGATGCCAATGTTAATCTGCGTCAGCACCTCACGGGCAAGGTCATGCAGTGGTGCATACCCCCGCAGTTCGTCCAGCAGCACCCGCTGCGAGATGCGCTCTACCTGAACCATACTGCTCTGTCCGGCTTCCAGCAGCGCAGTTGCATAGTCGCGCACACGCTCAGCAGATTCTGTGTACAGCTTTTTGGCCTTTTCCCGCAGGAAGGGGTGATTGTCGCGGATGTTCTCCACGGCAATCTGGTCATCGTATCGGGTTGTCAGTGCATCATCCTGTAGATGGTGAAGCGTATCGAGGATCTCTTTTTCGAACTTCGGCCAGCGCCACAGAAGCTGGTCATCCGGTATAGCGTCAATGTCAGCGGCGAGGTTGCTCAGGTAAACAAACGCATCTTCCAGTTCTGGCAGCAGCGTGTTTGCCAGCATCGTTGCATGGCGGGCACTTTTGACCGTGCTCACGCGGCTGTAACGCCCGTTCTGCCGGATCAGAGCCTGCTGTACGGCTTCCGCAGCAGTGGCGAGTATGTCGCTGAGTTCTTCTTCATCGGCAAATTCGGTAATCGGGTCGCTAAGCTGCACGGCCTCCCACAGTCGCCGCCATGCCACCCCCTCCGCAAGGCCCCATTGTGATAGCGGGAACTGCCACGCAACTTCATCTGGCAGGCGTTCTTCAGCGTAGTCTGCCCCGATAATCATCAACTGAATACGAGCCGTCGCAACCGGCGAATCGGTCTGCCAGTGGTTCAGTAGCACCGGGGCCAGCCAGTTAAACATCTGGAATTTGCTAACGGTACCGGCAAGCTGGTTAATGCCATTAACGAGGCTGGCTGCAATATCATCCGTCAGCGTAAGCGGGAACTTGTCCGTGCGGGTGGCATAGCCGCACAGCAGCAGCAGCACCACTTCTTCATCAAAGCCTTTTTCTGCCAGTTCAGCCAGCGCGTCTGTAAAGCTGGTTTCGTCATAGGCCCCGGTTGGATCCAGCGAAACAACATGCGTGCTCATCCGGCTGCGCAGCCATGTTTCGTGGGCCTCGCCAAGCTGCGCAGAAAGCGCTTCAAGGTCTTCCAGCGATTGTTTGAACAGCACCTCTGTGGTGAACGCCTCCCATGCAGGCAGCGGCTCCGGTGGAGTTTCTCCGGCTTCCTGTAATACCGCTGCTGTACTGGTGATTTGCTCAGTAAGCTGTTGTTTGCGCATGTCGAATTGCTGCCGGGATGCTTTATAGAACCGTTGTAGCTGCGTCAGCCGCCATTTTGCCTGCTTGAGGGTGATAGTTTCGTCATCGGGGGTGGGCGGGGTGAGGATGAAGGTTTCTGTGTCTGTATCTTCGCCAAGCTGGGCACGCATACTGGTAATGCGGTCGGTCAGGCTCTGGCATTCCAGCAGCACATTGCTGCGCGTGTTGTCGTAAGCCACGATCATCTCGATGATGTCGGTCAGTTCCTGCGCAATACGCATGGGCGCCAGAATTTGCTGCTCGATGTGCCCCAGCAGTGTATCGAAATTGGTATCAAGGTCAGGGCGTTCGGCAATCTGGTGTGCCATGATGTGGCAGGCGAGAATGATGATCTCGTCCAGTTCGTTTTCCCCGGCGTAGTGCTGTTGCAGCCGGTCGTGCAGCTCAATTGAAAGCGCCATCAGTTCGTCAGTGGGGCTGGCTTCAAAGTTTTCGTAGAGGTTATCGAGGTGTTCGCGGGCGCTGTGCTGGGTTTGCTTCAGCCGGTTAATCTGCTCGGTCAGGTTGTCATGCAGGGCAGATAGATTCATGTCGAGGTCGGGGAGTGGCTCTGGTTCTGGCTCCGGTATGGGTTCCGGGGCTGGTTCGGGTTCGGGTATGGGTTCTTCTACTATTGTTGTTATCGTTGTGACGGGGGCTTCTGGCTCTATATCAATGACCGGTTCGGGGTCGGGCGTGGGGTCTGCTGGTGGTGGGGGTAGTTCGGGTATGGGTTCCGGCTCTGGTTCGGGTTCCGGTTCCATGACGCGCTGCTCTACCAGTCCCCCACTCAGCCACAGCGCCGCCAGCGTGTATTTAGACGCATCTGACTCATCATCCGGGCTGAGTTCTTCCGCAATCTCCGCCAGATCGTGGATGTGGCCCATTTCGAAAAAGCCGCGCACACCGATTTCCCACGGCCACTGCTCCGGCAATGGCAGGCCGCTGGCCCGTGCCGGCTCACGCAGGCTGTCAATCAGGTCGTGTTCCGTGCTGGCCCACAGCGCAATTACAGCGGCGGCAGTGTTCGCATCCTGATGAAAGTTGTGGTTGAGCGTGTCTTTTACCACAGTATAGGCACATGATAATATGCTGCGAGACCCCTTACGAAAACCGCGCACATCCAGTTTGTTTAAAAAGGCACGGCTGGCATAAGTGCGTAAATCCGGCGTGGCGCGGCTCAGGCTTACCCATGCCGTCCGCAGCACATAATCGCGGAAGCTCGGGTCGCTCATCTGGGCGCTAACATAGTTCCACTCACGCAGCGGGCCTCTACTGGCATCCACCGGCGCAGCAGTGTTTTCTGTTAATGACATAAGATTCTCAGTCTGGTAGATTTTTCACAAATTTTATCATAGGTTAAACGTATGCATTAAGTTAATTTACCATGTTCGGGCGGGAAAGCGTAATTTTTTATGTTGTAAAGCCACAGGCCACAACATAACCTAGAGGTTTTCACGAAGAAGGCACGGCAAGCTGCACAATGCCTTCTGTTCTGGTCTACATGGTGTGGGGATGTAAAGCGCTTATGCTTTTTCCAGCAGAGCATTCAGCCTTGCCGTGAGGTACTCACCAACGGCCTGTTTACTGTTATGCTGCCGGATGTAGTCGGCAGCCCGTGCGCCAACATCTGCTGCTGATTGCGGGTTATCGTAAATCTCGCGCAGGTGGGCTGCCGCTGCGTCAATGTCCGGGTCTGCCCATGTATTGCCTGCGGTGTACGGGGGATAGTCACGTTCCAGTTCCACCAGATTGTATGGCACCAGATAGCTATTATCTGGCTTCATAAAATCAACGTTACCGGAATAGGCCGTGCCAACAACCGGTTTACCCATCAGCATGGATTCTGCCATAGACAGGCCAAAACCCTCACTGCGGTGCATGGAAATATAAGTGTTAGCGTGGTTATACAGTGCGTGTACCTGTGGCCGCGTGAGGTATGCCGACATCAACATCCCGTTCACACGCTCAAGGGCAGCCTGTAGCTGTTGTGCCTCTGCCGGGAACTTACTCAGATTGTTGGCTTTAATCACCAGACGCACCTGGTCACGACGTTCGGCCTCTGTAAAAGCCCGTTCGAACGCCTCCACAACCGCCAGCGGATTTTTGCGGGCAAAGATACTCAGCGCATCGAACGAATAGAGCGCGATGAACGCATCGGACGGCAGGCCAAGCTGTTCCCGCGTGATAGTAGGGTCAGGCTCGAAATCAATCGTGATGGGATAGGTAGACACCGGCTTGTGGGTGTACTTCCGCAGCGTATCGCGGATAAAGTCGCTGATAACCCAGATTTCGTCGTAAACGTCAAAGTGAGCGTGCCACTTTTCCGGGAAAGTCGGCATTTCCCACGCCCAGATAGCGATATTGTAATGATCGGCGTAGATTTGCGGATCAAGTGAGCGGCGGACGTTCTCGGTCATGTCTGCATTAACGTGGAAAAGGTTCACGCGGTGGGGTGCGCCCTGCAAAAAACGGTCGGCAGTGCGATCATGTTTGCGGGACTTATCATGCTCTGTGAGGGGCAGCACAGCCACCGGGAAGCCCTGTTCTTCCAGCGCGACGAGGTTATTACGCAGCAACTGCCCCACGCCCGTTTCAGAATACGCATAGCCGATGAGGTTTACGCCGGGGGTGGGGTTCGCATACGCAATGGAACCGAGTCCCGCGCGTGGCTGCGGCATGGGCAGCAACCCCATCCCCAGATGTTGCCGCACCGGGTTGCGATAGCCCGCGTGCAGCAGTTTCGGGTTGTCGGTGGATTCGGCAAACCACCGCGCAAAGGCCCCGGCGTGCTCGCCCATCGGGTTCGGGAAGGTAGCCTGTAAGTCAATGCGGCCACTATGAACCGCCAGCGCATAACGCGAAACCGGCGCAGGCAGTCCGGGCAACGGTTCCGTCAGCCATGCGAAGAACGTGCTACCTCCCTCCGTGGCATACGGGTTCGGGAAGTGGTCGCCGTTGGGGTCGTGCTCACGGAGCATCGCATGGGCAATGGAGCTGACAGGCACGCCATTATCAAAGCTGCCATAGTAATATGGAATTTTGCGCGTTTCCTTCAGGCCGTTTTCCTTCATGCGGCGGCCATAGTCCGCAAAGCAGCGCCGGAACGCATCGTTAAGCATGGACATATCGAAGCGGTTCTGGTGTTTGGAAACAGACTGCTGGTTATCTGGCGAGAAGCCGCTGAAGTGGAAAAAACTGAGCGGCTCCCCATTGACGGCATAGCCATCGGGGGTTTCCGTCAGCGTGCGCGTTTT
>JBCCQC010000012.1:0-18521 GCA_039024535.1 Chloroflexota bacterium | reverse complement strand
GATGAGCACAAAAAACGCCAGCGTGCCATATGGAATCAACACCACAAAGAACATCACACCGCCCAGCCACGTACTGCGATAGCGGCTGAACGCGGCAATCATCGGCACCGGCCCGATGAAACACGCGGCAATCGCCAGCCCCATTGCCAGCAGCCCATTCATGCCGAAGCCGCCCACCCGGTACACAAACGCGACGTTTAACTCGTCACCGCACGCGCTGAACAGCGTGTTATCAGTGCTGCGGATGCAGTCCGACCACGCGGCAGTGCCTTCTGCCAGCAGTTGCAGCGTTTGTGCCAGCACAACGCCCCCGGCCACCGTCAGCAGCAGGCCACAGAACGCCACCACCCACCAGATGCTATCATCAGCGGGTTCAGCATTGACTGCCCGCATCTCCGAGGTGCGCCGTACCACCTCGTTATCTGCAAAATCGTCGTCGTATTGTGGGTTCTGTTCGGTTGCCATAATATCAGTTGTCGCCAGCAAAAATCTTAAGGGCTTTACCCTCAAACTCCCACGGAGAGCGTTAGCTACCTGACCTCATGCTTTGATCTGGTGTTGCCAGATCAATGAGCCGGTGCAGGGGCGCGGGGCAGCGCCCCACAGAGCCAGAAAACTACCCCCGCTGCAACGCCACATCCTGCCACAGGCGCACCACAGCAGCAATCGTCTCATCCGTGTTAAGGTACGTTGCATCCACCTCATACACACCGGGTTTGCCACGCACGCTCCATGCACGGCGCAGTTCGCCCACCACTACCGCACGCTCTGCCGGGTTATGGTAGCGGTTGCCCATCGCCAGATGCTGCCGGGACATCACCGCATCCAGTGCCGCCACCAGACAGATCACCGGGCCGGTGGCCGCAAACCGCCCCAGATTGTTGCCGTGGGTCAGTGTCTCGCCACTCGCCCGGATGATCGTACCGCGATTGAGCAGAATCTCACCAATCACCTCGTTTTCAAGGTCTTTAAGCCGTGCCTGCCCGAATGTCTCGCGGATTTCGTCCAGCGTCATGCCCGCAAGGTCTTCTACGCGGTCATCCACGTTCACCAGCTTCAGCTTCAGGCGCTCTGCCAGCGCACGCCCCACGGCGGGCTGGTTGGGGCCGGTATATCCGGTCAGCACCAGGTTACTATCCGCATTGGTGAGCAGGTTTAAATTACTGGTCATCGCGCCAGCCGCTAAACCAGCCGTCAAAGTGGGGCAGCATCTCATCCAACCGCTTGATTGTCGCGTTCGGCTCAATCATCCCCAGTGACAACCGCGACGAGTGATAGCCGGTATCGCGCCAGATGGTTTTCATATGTACGCGGTTCGCACCGGCAATATCTGCCGTCAGGCTATCGCCCACAAACACGGTTTCCTCCGGTGCCGTGCCGATGCACGCCAGCGCAGCCTCAAAAATAGCCGGGTGCGGCTTCAGGTGCCCCACATCCGCCGCAGAAAATCGGCACGACTCAAAGTATTGCAGCAGCCCGTGCGCTTCCAGTTCATGGTCACGCATCGCCATCGGCTGGAACGCATTCGTCACGATGCCGATTTTGATGTCGTTTGCCAGCAGGGTTTGCAGCGTGTCCGGCACTTCCTCAAACACGGTGGTACCCTGAACTTTCGTCCAGCCATAGGCATCTATCAGGGCATCCATGCCCACGGCGTCAGCATCAATGTCAAACTCTGCCAGCACCTGCGCGAGGATGCGCGGCATGTGCGGCGCAATCAGTGTTTCGCGGCCTTTTTCCCAGCCAGCCTGCGCAAAGTCCCGGAATTGCAATAGCATCTGGTCAACAGGTGGCACACTGTACCCCTTTTCAGTCAGATACACCGATAATGACTCAAAACGCGGCTTTTCCAGGCTGTAGTAATCCCCGTCAAAGTCCGCCCAGCTAATTAGCGTATCATCCAGATCAAATAGAACAGCTTTTAACTCTGGCATGGCTACGCCATCTGCGATGCCCGCCACGTCAGCAGCAGGTCATCCATACTTGCGGTCACATCCGGGTACTGCGGTTCCCACCCCAGTTCCGCCTTTGCGAGGTCGTTTTTTGCGCTCACGTTGGTCTTCAGCAGCGCGATGTAGGTGCCATCGTAGGCGTTATTGGCAAGGAAACCGGGCAGCGGGCGCGGCAGGTTCAGCCCCACCTGTTCTGCAAAGCTGCTGGTAAAGTCGTACTCAGACATGGCGCTATCGCTAACGATGTTAAAAGTTTTGCCAGCGTGTTCTGTCGTAGTGGCGGCAAGCACTGCCGGGGCCATGTCTTCTTCGCGCAGCCAGTTCGCTTTATTCCCCGGCGCACCATGCAGCATGGGCAGGCCCCGGCGCAGTTGCGTCATCAGTTTGTGCATGGCATCGTCTTCATCGTCGCTGTACAGGTACCCCACGCGCAGCACACAGCCCCCCATCTCCAGCACCGCCTTTTCAGCGGCCAGTGCCCCCGCAAACAGTGTCACATCGCCCGCACTACGAGACGGCGCGGTTTCGTCAACGGCCTCGGCACTATCGGCATACAGGAAGGCAAAGCTGGTGAGTACGAAGTACTGAACCTCGGCCTGCTTTGCTGCTTCAACCACAGCGGCAACTTCTTTTGCATATTCGGCGGCCTGTGCATCACGTCCACCACGGGCCAGCGGCGCGGTGTTAATGCGCATGGGCGCAAGGTGAACCACAGTGTCCGCTTCGGCCATTTTGATATTACCATGGGTAACGGCCATGTCGTCACGGTCGCCATAGACGGGCAATGCCCCGGCACCACGCAGCGTATTCGCTTCTTTAGAGGTAAGCGCGTGCGCGGTCACAGTGTGCCCGTCGGCCACAAGCTGCCCGATAATGGTAAGGCCCGTGGTCGTCGCGCCGCCGGTGATGTACACACTGCGCGGGCTATTTTCGGGCTGTTCCTGGTCTGTCATAGGTGGGAATCTCCGATTGTTGGTCTCGTCTGCTCAAATTAGCGGACATTATAACATAATGAGGGGTGTGCGCCTCGTGAAATTTATTGCAAAAGCACGGGGCTATTCAACGATGAGCAAACGCCACGTGCGCGGCATAAAAGGGGGTTCCGCAGTAGGCTGGCCCATCATGCGGCGCAGGTAGTGCTGTGCCCAGGCCCGCACATTGTGGTCGGCATCTGCCGTTATTGCTGCCTGCATCGCGGTTATCATTCGGGCGGCCTCTGCCACGGTGGGCTGCCCACGTGTGAGCAGGCGGTTCATATCGTATAACGCCAGGAACCGCTCAACGGGATCCGGGTGGGTTTGCAATATATGTATAAGATCGTCAATGCCGGTCATGGCTTCTTCGTGTGTCCAACGAGCATATATTATTGTAGGAAGTTCTGGCAGTGCGCAACGGCTGGCAACGTTAGAAGAAACTATCCTGACGGTTTGTACGGTACCCTTGCAGGGCGGTAGCGTTGCTATGCCCGTGCTACCACAATGAAGATTGCTCCACTTACCCGTCTATCGACCTTCAAATGAACTTCTTGTGAACCCCTTACAGCAGCATAAATGATGTGTGGTAAAGTTACGGTGCTTCAATACATCTAAACTAAAGAATGCATAGCCAGCGAAACGAAAGCGACCTATGGCTGACGACCAGAAAGCTGAGAAACCGAACAAGCGTGCAACCGGCCAGCACTGGGCGGTGCAAGGCTACATCGTCCGCAACCCCCGGCGCCGGTTTACCCCCCCATCAGACATCATCGAAACCGACGACCGCATTATTGTACTGGTAGAAATTGCCGGGATGCGTGGCGATAGCTTCAAAATCTCCCTCTATAACCAGAGTCTGATTATCGGCGGGGTGCGTGCCCGCGTAGAAATCGAAGAAGCAGCCTACCATCAGGCAGAAATCGGCTTCGGCGAGTTCAAGCTGGAAGTACCCATGCCGTGGTCTGTTGAGCGTGATAACGTCAACGCCAGCTACACCAACGGCTTCCTGCGCATCGAACTCCCACGCCAGCAGGCCCGCCGCGTACACATTGTCGACATTAACACCGAACACGACGAAAGTTAGGACAGCGAACTATGGCAGACGAATACAAAACCAGCAAAGACGACGCCCCCGTCGTTGACCCGGACACCGTAGACGAACAGACCGACGACAGCAGCCAGGATGACATCCTGCCGGACGACATGCCCGTGCAGGAAACCGTCAACCAGATTTTGCAGCTTGGCGTGAACCTGGGCACAGAGGCCGATGAAGACGACGACGAAGACCGCGAAATACCGGACGAACTGCCAATCCTGCCATTACGCGGGCTGGTGGTTTACCCGCAAACAGCCATCCCGCTAACCGTCGGGCAGCCGCGCAGCATCAAGCTGGTAGATGATATTATGGCCGGGGATCGTCTGGTGGGCCTGGTCGCCAGCCGCGACCCCGAACTGGAAACGCCGGAACCGGAAGACATTCATCAGGTAGGCACACTCGCCAGCATCCACCGGCTGTTCCGTGCGCCAGATGGCACGATCCGGCTGCTGGTGCAGGGTATCGACCGCATCAAAATCACCGAATATACCGAAACCGAGCCGTACCTCAAGGCAAAAGTTGAGGAATACCCGGAAAACACGGTCACGAACGAAATCGAAGAAGAAGCCGCCGTCCGCAACGTAACCGACCTGTTCGAAAAACTGGCCGATCTTGTCCCGAACATTCCCGGCGAACTCATCTCGTCTATGCTCAACATGGAAGAACCGCTGCACCTCGTCTATTCCATTGCAACATACATGCGCATTGACCTCGAAGACGCGCAGGAACTGCTGGAACTGACCGAACTCGATGACAAACTGCGCCGTCTCATTGGCCTGCTGACGAAAGAAGTCGAGGTGCTGGAACTGGGCCGCAAAATCCAGACGGAAGCGAAGTCCGAAATGGAAAAGATGCAGCGCGACTACTTCCTGCGCGAGCAGATGAAGGCCATCCAGCGCGAACTGGGCGAAAACGACGACCAGACCGCTGAGGTCGAGGGCTTCCGCGAAAAAATCGAAGCCTCCGGTATGCCGGAGGAGCCGAAGCGCGAGGCGCTGCGCGAAGTTGACCGCCTGAGTAAGCTGCCGGTACAGGCCGCCGAATACGGTGTGATCCGCACGTATCTGGACTGGATGGTGAACATGCCGTGGAGCCAGATGACAGACGACAATCTGGACATCAAGCACGCCCGCGACGTGCTCAACGAAGACCACCACGGCCTTGAGGACATCAAAGACCGCATTCTGGAATATCTCGCCGTACGCAAACTGCGCCATGAACGCGCAGAGGAGTTCGAAAAACACGACGAAGAAAACGGCACCCGCGACTACATCCGTCGTGAGCGCGGCGGCGCGATCCTGCTGTTTGTCGGCCCGCCCGGTGTGGGTAAAACCTCACTCGGGGCCAGCATCGCCCGTGCGATGGGCCGCAAGTTCATCCGTATGAGCCTCGGCGGTATCCGTGACGAGGCCGAGATTCGCGGTTTCCGTCGTACCTACATCGGGGCCATGCCCGGTCGCATTGTCCAGACGATCCGCCGGGCAGAAACACGCAACCCGCTGATTATGCTGGACGAGGTGGACAAGATTTCCCGTGATCTGCGCGGCGACCCATCAAGCGCACTGCTGGAAGTGCTCGACCCGGAACAGAACAACGAGTTCCGCGATAACTACCTCGACGTACCGTTTGACCTGAGCGACGTGCTGTTTATTGCCACGGCCAACGAACTTGAGCCGATTCCGGGGCCGCTGCGTGACCGCATGGAGATTATCCAGCTCAGCGGTTACACCCAGCAGGAAAAAATCGAGATTGCAAAGGGCTATCTCGTCCCGCGCCAGATCCGCGAAAACGGCCTGCGCGATGAGGAAATCGAGTTCACAGAAGATGCCATCCGCAAGATTATCCAGGACTATACCCGCGAGGCCGGTGTGCGCACCCTGGAGCGCGAGATTGGCCGTGCGGCGCGTAAAGTCGTCACGCAGATTGCCGCCGGGGAAGCCGAAAAGGTCACGGTAGACGAGGACATGGCGCGGGAACTGCTGGGCAAGAAGCGCAGCGGCTACCAGACGGAACTCGAAGAACGCACCGATGCGCCCGGCGTGGCTACTGGCCTGGCATGGACACCCGTTGGTGGCGAAGTACTGTACGTGGAGGCAACCGCGTTTCCCGGTAGCAAGGGCTTCCGCTATACCGGGCAGCTTGGCGACGTAATGAAGGAAAGTGCGCAGCTTGCGCTCAGCCTCGTGCGTGCCCACCATGATGACCTCGGCGTAGACAGCACCTTCTTCGATGAGAACGACATTCACCTGCACGTACCGGCGGGTGCGGTGCCCAAGGACGGGCCGAGTGCCGGTGTCACTATGACGACTGCGCTGGCTTCGTTGCTCACCGGGCGCAGCGTTCGTCATGATGTCGCCATGACCGGCGAAATCACGCTCAGTGGCAAGGTGCTGCCCGTGGGTGGCATCAAAGATAAGGTGCTGGCTGCACATCGCCTCGGTGTAAAGACGGTCATCCTGCCACAGAAGAACGAACCGGACATCGAAGACATCCCGGAAGAAGTACGCGAACAACTCAGCTTCGTTCTGGTGGATGAACTCCAGCAGGTACTCGATAACGCCCTCGTTTCGTAGCACCTGCAACATCAGGGGTATGGCACGCCATGCCCCACCCCACACCGTCCCCTCTACAAATCCACAATCCACACCGGCAGATCGTAGCCGTTGCGATGAAACCCGTACTTTTCGTACAACTTCTGCGAGCGAATGTTGCTCTCCTGCGTATTCACAGAGATAGTGAGCACATTACGTCGCATAAACCACTCAATCATGTCGCGCAAAATCACCCCGCCCACGCCATGCCCCTGTATCTGCGGTACCACACCCAGCCGCGCCAGGTGCCCGTTCATACCGTGCGTGGTCGCAATCTGGTAGCCGATGGCTTTCTCGTTCACCACAGCGATACTGCTGTAAGCACTCATGCGTGCGCCCAGCCGGATTTCGTCCTGTGTAAGCTGCCACGGCGGTGAAAACGCGGTGTGATCCACGCCGGTAACGGCAGCGTAATGTTCAGCCTCCATGTGCCGGATGTCCATTTCCGGGTGTTCCGGGGGGGGTGGGGGCAGTTTGCGCCCGTAACGGCGCAGGGTCACAATATCTTCAACGTACTGGAACCCCACGTCTTTCATAAAGCGGTCAATCAGGTCACGCATCACCAGCACGGCCACCTGTTGCACGCCGTCCGCTTTAAGCTGCGGGCACGCCTGCTCCCACATATGCCGGAAAATCACGTTCGGGCGTTCGGTGTCATCAGCGGCGGCCACACGAATCCAGCTAATGCCGCCGAGTGTATCGCTAAAGCTAACGATGCCAACCAGTTTGCCGTATTTGTGCGCCACCCACAGCCGGGGCGGGTTCGTCAGCAGGTAATCATCCACGGTCTGCCAGTCCAGGTGGGCATGAACGTTAAAGTTGTAAAACGTCAGGTCACGCGCCGCAGAGAGGTCTTTGCGTTCGTAGGGCCGCACGGTGATCGCGCGGTCGGGTCGCAGGGCACGCATCAACCGCCTGTCCCCCTGCGCAGGCGCACCGCGTAGGGCCGTGCCGTGATTTCAAAGCTGCGGCACATACGCTGGTCAATCAGGCGCGTGGCAATCTGTCCGTCCATGTCTTCAATCTGCGTGGACGTGGTAATCACCGTGGGCAGGCGGCGTACATAGCGGTACTTGATGATCTGAATCAGTTTCTCGCGCACCCACGCCTTGTTATGGTCTACCGCGCCCAGGTCATCCAGCACCAGCATCGGTGTTTCTTTCACCTGATTAAACTGCTCATCAAACGATAGGTTCGAGTTCGGGTTGAACGTCCGGCGCAGATAATCCAGTAAATCCGGGGCGCTCACCAGCATCACTTCGCCGCCGTTAAACTGCCAGTGATTGGCGATGGCGGCCGCAAGGTGCGTTTTGCCGGTGCCGCTATCCCCCTTAATGAGCATCCAGCCCACGGCCTGCTGTGCATATTCCTGTGCGCCGTAGATTACACGCTGCAAGTTCTGCGTTTCCTGCGGATAACACCCGCTGTGCAGGTCAAAGTTATCGAACTGATATTCGCCGTACAGATGCAAATCGGACAGGCGTTCCTGCGCGTTGGTGTGGATGCTGCGATAGTCCGGGGCCGTAATGCGGACATGCTGCACCACGTTCATATCCAGCATACGGCTGCGCAAACGCGGGTCTAGCTTATCAATATCGGTGTTCGTCGTGATGACGGTGGGCAGGCGTTCACTGTAGCGGTGGTTTAATAGCTGGAAAAGCTTTTCCTTGCTCCACTCGCTCGGATTTTCCACGCCGAGATCATCCAGAATCAGCAAATCGGCGCGGCGCACCCTGTCAAACGTTTCGCTGTAGCTGGCTTCGGCATCGCGGCCATACGCACTGCGCAGGTGATCCAGCAAATCTGGCGCGGTGATGAACAACACCATTTCGCCATTTTCCAGGCGTTCATTGCCAATGGCGGCGGCCAGATGCGTTTTGCCGCTACCGTAGGTGCCTTCAAACACAATCCACTTGCCAGCCGGGTTTTCCGCAAATCGCAGCGCCGTGCTATGCGCCAGCCGCAGCGATTGATAGGCATTGTCGGACATGCCTTTCTGCCCCAGGTCGAAGTTGTCAAAGTTCGCGTCACTGTAGGAGCCAAGATTGCTCAGGCGGCGCAGCGTGTCCTTACGGGCGTTGTCGTGTTCCAGCGGGTTGTTCGGGCAGCGGAAGACCTTGCTGAAGTCCGGGTGGCCGACGGGCACATCCACATCGTAAAAGCCACTGCCGTTGCACTGTTGATTCTCCACAGCGCCGCAAATTCGGCAGGGCAGCGGTAGATCACCGTTCGAAGAAGTCGGAATATCCCCCTCGCCGGATGGCCTCTCGATCCCCATGATGTCCCACAGATTCCTGTTGCCCGGTAGTTCCATCGTCCGTCTTTCCTTCTTTACGCCAGCGCTCCAGGACGGCAGCAATGTAGCGGATGTGGCGCTTTTGCTCACGCACAGCCACGCGCACTGCATCGCGGATCCACTCGTCCAGGTAGTGCTGTTCCATGTCTTTCAGTTCATCGGCAATCATCGGCGTCAGCGCCCCGATTTCCTGCTCGTACAGGCGGTAAATCGTCGGGCGTGGCGGGAGTATCTCCACCTGTGGGGTGTCCGTCCAGTTCCCCTGCGCGATTGCCTCGCGTGCTTCGCGCCCCCGCGCGGTGTTCATCAAGTATAACGTGAGCGTCGTCTCATCCGCACGGGTAATTTCTGCCGTGATAAGTGTGCCGCGCTCTACCGCACACGCCAGCCCATGTTGCAGGGTTTGCTCTGCCGGTTGATCCGGCGCGATAGCCGCCAACCCATTCATGAACGTACTGTCCCCGGCGAAGTCCGGCAGTGTAAGGTAGCGGTAATGGCCCTCGCGCTGCTGCATGGCCCACATGCAAAACAACGTCACCTTGAGTTCGGCCAGGTCGTCAATAAGGGGCAGCAGCTCGCTGAAGAACGTTTCTGGAATGTGGATGGGCTTATCGCGCCCACCAAAGCCGTTGAATGCGCCGGTCATAGATTAAACTTTGATTGCCTGATGTTTTCGGGTGATGATGTACTGACTACCATATCACAGTCTGGAAAAAATGCGGGGTTGCAAAGCGGCACATCCTCGTTTTCAGTCGCGCTGTCAGGTAAGATGCAGCAACTTTGACACAAATCAGCGAGGACAACAGGCTATGGCAGAGCTTTCGATTGCCATCGTAGGGTTAGGGCGCATCGGCACATCCGTGGGGCTGGCGCTCAAGCGCTACAACGAGCGCACCGACGCACAGAACCACTTCAACGTCATCGGCACCGACCGCATCGGGGAAGCCGAACGCACCGCACAAAAAATGGGCGCAATTGACAGCGTAGAGTCATCTATTCGCAATGTAGTACAGGATAAAGATCTGGTGGTGGTGGCCGCACCCTACGCCGAAGTGCGCGACATCTTCAAAGACATGGCGATGGGCCTGCGAGAGGGTGCCGTGGTGTTCGATCTATCCACGCTCAAGGGGCCGTCATTGCAGTGGGCGGCAAAGTTCCTGCCAGCAGGCACGCACATCGTCGGCGGCACAGCAGTGGTGAACCCCGTTTACCTGTGGGATGGCCTGGACGACACTGAACACGCAAAAGCCGACTACTTCGACGGCGGCAGTATGATTCTGGCGCCGTCTGCAAGTGCGAACGCCGAAGCAATTGAACTGGTCACAACGTTTTCAAAACTGCTCGGCGCAGACGTGCATTTTATGGATCCCGTGGAGCACGACGGGCTGATTGCCGCGACCGAAGGCATTCCCGCTGTACTCAGTGTGGCCGCGTTCCGGGCGCTGGCGGCCAGTGATGGCTGGGGCGAGGTGCAGCGCGTCACCAACCCGGCATTCGGGCGCATGACGCACCGCCTGATGGACACCCACCCGGACGATGTGCGCGATATGCTGCTGCAAAACCGCGATAACACCGTGCGCTACATTGACAGCGTAATGGTGGCGCTCAGTGCGCTACGCGATGTACTGGCCGATAACGACCGCGACGCAGTAGAAGCCGCCGTGGTCGATGCCGCCGACCGCTACGAACGATGGATTCGGCAGCGTTCACAGGGCAAATGGGACGAAATGCTGGAAGAAGACCGCAACGCGGGCGCGAGTATGCTTTCGGGAATGCTGGGTGGCTTTCTGGCAGATCGCTTGCTGGGGCGCAACAACCGCAACGACGAAGAATAGACACGCTTACGGGCGGCATGAGTGCCGTCCACAACAGGTATAAAAATCGCGTTAATCCCTCACCCATCTACCGTTTATCTCTCCATCACAAACCCCGTCTAAAATTCGAGCACTATGACATACCTTACCTTCCACCTACTTTTCATACTTCCTCCTATCGTACTGTTGTGGTGGCTTCTGCCAGTACGCAGGCGCAATATGTGGTCGGGCATTGCTACACTGGCACTCATCGCATTCACCTACGCCACCCCTTGGGATAACTGGCTGGTGGCAGAAAACATCTGGACATATGGGCCAGATCGTGTGCTGATGGTCATCGGGCATGTACCGATTGAAGAATATGCTTTTTTCATCCTGCAACCGATATTAACCGGGCTATGGTTCTATCACGTCATCGCCCGCACTGAACCACAGTGGAAAACCACGCCTTCGTTTACCTCGAATGCCGCCGGAGCCGTGCTGTTTCTCGTATTTACTGCACTCAGTGGGCTGCTCCTACTCGCGCCGGATCAGTACAGCTATCTGGCGATGATTATGGTGTGGGTATCGCCCATCGTGGCCCTGCACTGGGCAGTGGGCGGCGGCCAGCTTACCCGCAACTGGCGCATCGTCGCATGGAGTGTGTTCCCGCCGACGTTGTACCTCGGTTTCGTAGATCGCCTTGCGATTGGCGACGGCGTGTGGCACATCACCGAAGCAACCAGCACAGAAATCATGGTGTTTGGCTTACCGGTTGAAGAACTGCTGTTCTTCTTCGTGACCAACATCATGGTGGTACAGGGACTATTGCTGCTGGTGTGGGTACTGGAAGCACAGCCATTTACCGCGCCGATTTCCCGTGCGCGTACGCTGCTGGCGAGTGTGTTGCAACCGCTCGGCAAGCTCTACCCGCCCGGTAATGCCCGTGGGCATGTGATGGCGCATATTATCGCGCCGTCGTGGGCCGTGATCGGCGTGATGGCCGTGATTTTCATGCTACCCTTTAACGTGCCACTGTGGGCACAGCTACTCCCGCTTGGCCTGAGCGCGTTTATTTTCGGGCTACCGCACGGCGCAATTGACCATCTGGTACCGGGGCAGCTACGCGGCAACCCACTCTCGCGCCGGCAGATGGCAATGCTCATTGGCGGGTACCTTGTGCCTGTGGTGGGGATGCTGGCTGTGTGGTTTGTGTCGCCGGTAGCCGGGTTTGTGTTCTTCATCCTGCTGACGTGGTTCCACTGGGGCCTCGGCGACATGCACGCGCTGCTGGCCTTCAATCAGTCAGACTTTTTGAACACGCGCTTTCAACGGGCGCTGGCGGCGGCCATTCGCGGCGCACTGCCGATGATGGTACCGCTGGTGTTCTTCCCCGGTGACTACGCCACGGCAGCAGAGAGCATCATTGCCTCGTTCGGCACACTCAGCGCAGGCAGCATCGCGTGGGCATTTACGCCGTGGTTCCGGTCGTGGGTACTCATTGCTATCGCTGCTATGATTATCGTCTCGGCAATCACCACCTTCCGGCCCACACAGGCGTGGCGCACCTACGTTGGCGAGATTGTCCTGCTGTTCATCTACTTTGCCGTGGTGCCGCCATTCCTCGCCGTGGGGATTTACTTCTGCCTGTGGCACGCCACGCGCCACATTGCGCGGCTGATGCTGATTGATGATGTAGAAGCCGCCGCAATTGAGCGCGGGAACACTGGCTTTGCAATCGGGCGCTTTTTACGCCGTGCCATGCCCATGACTGTCGCCTCACTGGTGATTCTGGGTCTGCTCTATCTGGTGGTACCCATCCGCCCGGATAACGCGCTCGATCTTGTCGGGCTGTATCTGGCGCTGATAGCCGCGCTAACATGCCCGCACGCGGTGGTTGTACTGTGGATGGATGCGGTTCAGGGGGTGTGGCGTGCCCCGGCCCGTACCCGCCTTAAGGTCACATCGCCGGTTCCACTCAATATGCTCTGGCGTCCGCTGAAGGCGCAGGCCCGTAGCTAACGCCTCATCACCGTAGAGGGCGAGGTTAAAGTGGCCTCGCCCACGCAGGTTGATCTACTCCGGGATGACCGCCGTTGCATCAATCTCGATCAGAAAATCCGGGTGAGCCAGCCCCGCCACGTAGTTCATCGTGATAGCAGGTGGGTTCGGGCGGGTGCCCCACACACGCCGGAACACCTGAAAGCCCGTGTGCCCCGGTTGCCCCTGCACCACGTAAATGTGCCACTTCACCACATGTTCCAGCTTTGCCCCCGCGCTTGCCAGTGCAATCTGCAAATTCTCGAAGGCCTGTTCCGCCTGCGCGTGGAGGTTCCCAACACCCACCACCTCCCCCTGTGCATTCACGGCGTTCTGCCCACCGATGTAAACGGTGGTGGCATTGCCGCTCACACGGACGACGTTCGTAAAGGCGGGATTATGATGCAATTGCTGCGGGTTGATGTGTTCGATGTTGCAGGCCATAGGCTCTACTCCGTGATGATTGCTTATGCTGCTATTGTACCACAGAATAGAACTTTTGTGCTATAAATTATGCATTTTTGCGGATAGAACTATATGCCGCCGCCGCGAGGATAATCGCACCCCCAAGCAGGGTTCGCAGCACGGGGCGTTCACCGAGGAAAACGAACGCAAACACAATCCCATATACCGATTCGAGGCTGGCAATGATGCTGGCCGTCTGTGCGCGGACTTCGCGCAGCCCTTGGATAAACAGGCTGTGTGCAATCGCCGTGAAGACCACACCCAGCAGTACCAGCAGCGCAACATTCTGCACGGTCAGCGTGTACTCCGCAAGGAACAGCGCCGGGATTAACACAACCATCGCCACCGCATCCTGATACAGCGCCACCACCAGCCCGGAGTAGTCCGCCACGCTGATTTTGTTCAGAATAGAGAGCAGCGCAAACGTCGCCGACGACACCAGCCCCCAGGCAAACCCGCGTGTCACATCATTGGCAAGGTCAAACGCAGGGACGACCAGCACCGCCCCCACAATCGTCACCACGGCCACCACCACATCTCGCCGCTGAATGCGGTTGCGCGTGAAAAGTGGATCGAGAAAAATCACGAACATGGGGAACGTCGCATAGGAAATGAGGCCAATTGCCACACCGCCCACCTGGATCGACTGAAAAAACGTGACCCAGTGAACCGCCAGCACCACGCCAGTAACCATCATGCCCCGGTAATGGGATGCCTGCCGCAGCAGAACACGTTCGCGGCGCACACCGAGGATTGCCAGCAGTGCCAGTGCCCCGAAGAACACCCGCCCGAACACAATCACTGACGAGGGCATTTCCAGCCACTCCCCGAACAGCCCCGCCGCCCCGAACAGCAGCACAGCAATATGTACCTGAATCAAACCGATATTGTAGTTGCTCATGGGAAACTGCGGATTCCGGTAGGGGCGCAGAGATGCACGGGAATCTCGCCACCGGCGTAATCTGACAGGTATTGAAAGCCCATATTGATAATAAGGACGCTTTCTTTGCTTCTTTCTTTCTGGAAAGAAAGAAGAGAAAAGTATTGTGTAAAAGAAAAAAGGGCATGGCTTGCCATGCCCCTACGGGGATATTGCATATTTAGCTATCCAGCAGGGCGTAAGCGTTACGGGCATAGTCCTGTGCGCTGCCATTCACTGGCTTAAACGGCACCCCCTGTGACGCCGCCATGATTTTCTCGTTACTCACACGTTCTTTCAGGCTCACCACCTCGCGGTCACTGCTGTCACGTTCCAGTGCGTCATTCACCATCAGGTCGGTGATGTCGAGGTGCTGCGCACTTTCTACCAGCAACCGCGCCAGATCAACAATCGTGCTGACGATATTGTCGCGTTCGTCGCTGATGTAGGCCACATGCAGCGCCTGCCGGTAGCTGATGACCGACTGTGGCAGTTTGTTGGCCTGCTTCGCGGCATAGCCCAGATTACTCAGTTGCAGGCCTTCTTCTTTGCGGTCGCCCACCTCACGCGCAATATGCATCGCCGATGTGTGGAAGTTAATCGCTTCTTCCCAGCGCTCCAGTTCGCCATAAGCCGTGCCCAGGCCCCCCAGAATGCGCCCCTCACAGTCGCGTTTGTTCAGTTGGCGGCACAACTCCAGCGCACTATCCCACGTCTTGATGGCGGTTTCCGTGTCGTCGTCGTCTAGCTGCGCAAAGCCAAGCTGCATCATAATCTCGCCTTCGAGGTCACGATTACCTCTGGACTTCGCCACGTCAAGGCCATGCGAGTACGCCAGAATTGCGTTTGTACTCTCGCCAAGCTGCTGATGTGCATCGCCGAGGTAACGCAGCATTTCAGCATGGGCGTTTTCGTCGCCCAGTTCCTCGGCCATCTTTGCGCCGCGCCGCGCGTGCAGCACCGCCGCCTGAGAGTTTTCCTGCGCCACCATGATCTGGCTCAGGTTTTTCAGCGTATTCAGCGTTTTTGGCCTGTCGTCGGCGTCTTCATAGTTTGCCAGCAGGTCATTATACACGCCAAGCGCCTCTGTATCCTTGCCCTCAGCACGCAGCGCAGCCCCCAGCCGCTCCTGCAAATCCAGCACACGCGCACTATCCCCCGCCCCACGTGCCGCTGCAATCTGACCGCGCAGGCTATCAGCGTCATTGCTGCCAGCAGGCGGCGGCATAAACATATCCTCCGGTGAGGGGGCGCTCTCTGCCGCTTCAATTTCGTCGTCTTCTACGTACTCGTCATATTCATCTTCGTCGGGAGCATCCGTAAAATCCCCGAACAGGTTCGCTACATCGGCTGGAACCTCCGGGTTAGCAGAGAACGGTGTTGCCACACTGGAGCCGCCTTCTTTCAGTTGCAGCAGTTCGTACAGGTAGCCACGCCCACGCACAAAATCTCCAGCCTGGGTGAGCGCCACCTGAATCTGCGACGCCACGTCAATTTCGCCACGCTCCGCCGCCTCATTTGATGTGGCGAGGAAGCTATCCATTTCCACAGCCAGCGCGTTATGATCGCCAACAGAGGTGCCGGTGTGCTTACGGGCATAAGCCAGCGTCGTATCACGCACCTTGTCCTGTAGCGCATCCAGGCGCCCACTGTTACGCAGGAAGGTTTGCGCATAGCTGTGCGTAAGCGGGTGCAGGGAGTAGAACAGCCCCTCGTAACGCTTATCCTGCTGTACAAACCCGGCTGCTGCCAGGATTGCCATCACCTTCTGGACGGTTTCTTCCGGCGCATTGCTGAGCATACTCAGCATCTCGATTGACGCACTGCCGTTGAACGTCGCACCCAGCATCAGCAAAATGCCCTGGAACGCCGCCTGCAAATTCGTCAGGCCAACCTGCAATGCTTTCTCATGCGGGGCACCGGGCACACCCTGCAAAGCCCCCAGCAGGGCCGCGCCGCTCATCTTCGCAATCCGGGCTGTCCCGGCAGCAATCACCAGCGCAAAAGGCTGTGCGCCCAGTTCGCTGACGATCTGCGCGACCTCACCACCAGAGATCGCACTCTTCTCGGTAAACAGGGTCGCCGCATCCGCCTCAGAAAGTGCCGGAACCGCCACACTCGTCCATGCACCGGGGCTGTCCGCATCAGTGGTAATCATTACCGGCAGGCCGCTGGCAACTTTGCTCACGAACTCCGCCACGGCAGGCATCAGCGGGCTACCATCCAGCACCACCAGCGGGCGGTTCTGCGAGAGTAACGCACCGGCGGCACCGGCCATCGCCGTGGGGTCATCCGCATTGGCAATCGACAGGTCGCCATAGGCGCGGCCCACGCGCACAATCATCGCTGCGAGTGAATCACCATCAACGTTGAGCCACAGTGCCCCGCCGTCTCCCTGCTGCGTAAAGGCGCTGGCGAGTGTGGCCGCAAGGGTGGACGTGCCGTTGCCGGCGGCGCCATGTAACAGGACGGGCTTGTTCTGCTGGAGTTCACCGTAAACCTGTGCCAGAAGCTGGTCACGCCCGACGGGTTTGCCGGGGAGCATGACCGGCAGGTCTGCGGGGGAGTGGGCCGGGGCCTCGTGGTATGGAAAGTCTGCCATCAGGACGCTCTATCCCTGTGTATTTGCTGTATCTAAAGTCCATCTGGTTGGCAGTATAACATTTCTCTACCGCAATCGGCAATTTCACCGGGACGAATTTCCTGTGTTTATGGCCTGCTTCTTACCAGCCCACAACCGGGACACAGCCCTGCTACCGTATTTTGCCTGCATCGCCGTGCAGGGCACTGGCACATCTGGCAATGCGTCTGAATAGTCGCTTAACACTCTCTGCCGTTCGTCTGGCACATCTGCTATGCTGTGCCACGCACTGCACACAACCGAAACGACACACAACCACATCATGGCACAGGACACACAACACCATACCCTCTCAGACAGGCTCCGTAACCACACGGCAAATTTCACGCGCAATGTAGGCGAAAGCGTGCATCGCCTCGGCATCCACCCGGATGCCGTGAGTGTGGCTGCACTGTTGCTGTGTGCGGGCGCCGCAGTCGCCATCGGCAACGGACGCTTTGTGCTGGCAGGGTGGCTGGTGTTCTGGGGCGGCATTTTTGATGTGGCCGATGGTGCAGTAGCTCGCGCACGCGGCCAGGTGACCTCCTACGGTGCCGTGCTGGATAGCACGCTCGACCGCTATGCTGACGGTTTTATTTTCTTCAGTTTTGGCTATTATTTTGCCAGCCAGAATCAATTGGCGTGGATGCTGCTGTCTTTCGCAGCGCTGATGGGAGCCTATGGGGTGAGCTATGTACGTGCCCGTGCCAACGGCCCCGATGTAGGCGTGGCAATACGCAGCGGCTGGTTCACCCGGTTCGAACGCATGGTGATTGTTATGATTGCGCTGTGGTTCCATCACTGGCTGTTGCTGCCGGGGTTGTTGCTGCTGGCGGCTGGCACCCACGTGACGGTGGCACAGCGTTTATGGATTGTCCGAAAAAACACAACTGAGGTTAAATAGATATGTTTGTTGTATTCATTATACTGGCCGTTGTGGGCCTCGTGCTCACAATTGGCTCTGAAGTAGCGGCCCGTTCCCCACGCGGCGAAGGCATTCGCAAATCTCTGGGAGATCGTGCGCAGTTGATCCTGGGGATTGTGGGCAGCGTGGGCACGCTGCTGCTGATTGTGGGTGTAGTGGGTGCCCTGCTCAACCGCTTTGTTCCCGGCTTCGATCTGGCGCAGGGTGTCGCGTTCGACAGCCGCGAGAGCATTACCATCGGCGGCACGCTGCAAATTCGCTACTACGGCATCATCATTGTGCTGGCGATGCTGGTAGCTGCAAACGTCGCCGCCCGCCTTGCCGCTGTGGATGGCCGCGACCCGGAGCACATCTGGGGTGCCCTCACATGGGCCATCATCCCCGGCATTATCCTCGCCCGCCTGTGGTTCGTCACCTTCCCGCCCACCACATCCGAACTCACGGCGGCTGACTACTACGGCAACTTCTTCGACGTAAACAACGGTGCCATTGCCATCTGGAGCGGCGGCCTCAGCATTTTTGGCGCGGTTATCGGTGGTTTTGGCGGCGCATACATCTACTTCCGCCGTAACGGGCTGGCTGTACCTGCATGGGTAGATATTGCCGCTGTATCCCTGCCGCTGGGCCAGGCCATTGGCCGCTGGGCAAACTTTATCAACCAGGAACTGTACGGCACCGTAACCACGCTGCCGTGGGGTATCCCGATTCCCAGTGACCGGCGCGTGTTCCCGTTCGAGAGCACCGTCGAGTACGCCCACCCGGAAACACTGTTCCACCCGCTCTTTCTGTATGAATCGCTGTGGAGCCTGATCGCGTTCATCGTGCTGCTGAACCTGTTCCTGCGCAACCG
>JBCCQC010000011.1:0-18571 GCA_039024535.1 Chloroflexota bacterium | reverse complement strand
TGATACCCGCACCCCGGAAACCGACAAAAACCACCAGTACATCAAGCCGCGCCTTGAAGAAATGGGCCATTTTGTCGCGGCCTACACCATCATCAAGGATGAGCCAGACCATGTGGCAAAAGCTCTGGACGACATGGCAGCAGACCCGCGTGTGCGTATTGTGCTGTTCAATGGTGGCACGGGCATTGCCCCGCGTGATACGACGTATGACGTTATCAGCCGTAAGCTGGAAAAAGAACTCCCTGGCTTCGGGGAACTGTTCCGCATGTTAAGCTGGGACGAGGTAGGTGCCGCCGCGATGCTTTCACGGGCAACAGGCGGCGTTTATAAGAACACGGTGGTGTTTTCTACACCTGGCAGTACCAATGCTGTCAAAGTGGCGGTGGAAAAACTGATCCTGCCGGAGCTGAATCACCTTGCGTGGGAAATTATCCGCACGTCGTAGGGCTACATTGCCACGCACATAGCCGTTGCCAGTTCATCCGAGTGGGACAGGCTGATGTCCCACTCGGTCAGGCCCAGTTCCTGTGCCACCTGTGCCGCGTGATTGTACAGGTGCAGCACCGGGCGACCACTGGCGGCATTGCGTATTTCGATGTCTTTCCACTGCACTTTGCCGATGCCGGTGCCGAGTGCTTTCGCTACTGCTTCTTTGGCGGTGATGCGTGCCGCCAGACGATGCGGCATGTTGTCACAGTCGTTCCGCTCGGCCTCTGTGAAAAAACGGTTCATGAAACGATCCCCAAACCGCTCTACACCCTCGTTTACGCGCTCAATTTCAAGCACATCAATTCCACAGCGCAGCATGGCTAAACCTGATTGCTCGGCTTCTTCATCGCCACGACTACAAACGGCAGGGTTGCGGCTTCCACGCCGTCAATGTGCGCCGTGAACACGTAGTCACCCGGCGAGTCGAACGATACGTTGTTCAGCGTCACAACCTGGTTCATCAGCACACTCAGGTTATGTTCACTGTCCGGCACCTCACCCGCGCCAGAAAGCTGAATCAGCGTATCGCCGCTGCTGTTGTGCAACTGGAACATGACCTCAAAAATGCGCCCGTATTCGTCAGGCTCTGCCTTGAACTGGGCCACCAGGTACATACGCGGCGATGAGGCTGGAAAATTGGCGGCCTGGATGCTATCGAAAATGCCCAGAATACTCAGTTTGCCGTCGTTGGAGACACTGGCATACTCGGCGGTGGTAAACAAAACGGATTTCATGATCCGATTCCTTTAGTTGTAAGAGTCCATCACACGATGATAGCAGACGGGGTGCCTATCCGGGAATGTCGGCAAATGCATCCACAGGCCCATAAACCATTGCAACCACACCGGGGCCAGTGTGCGCACCAATCAGCGGTGTGACAGAGGTCGTCGGCAGAAAGGTGCAATCGAAGCGGTTGCCCATCTGTTCCTTCAGGTAAGCGGCCATTTCTGTGTTGTCGGCATGTTCGATCTGCACCCGCATTTTTGTATTCGCGTTGTATCTATCCTCAATCAGGTCAACCTGTTTTGCCAGCGCCTTTTTCATTGTTCGCACGGTAGACACACTCTCAATTGTGCCAGAGCCAAACTGCACTTCCAGAATAGGCTTAATGTTCAGCACAGACGCCGCCATCCCCCGGATGTGGCTCACACGGCCACCATGTACCAGATATTTCACAGTATCCGGCGAGAACATCAGGTTGCAGGACGGCCCGATTTTATTGATTAACTCGACAATCTGCTCATGTGACCAACCGGCTTTCGCGGCACGGGCTGCGGCTTCTACAATCCAGCCGAGCGCACCACTGGCCTGCTTACTATCGATCACTGTAACATTGGCCTGACCGCTAGCGTTCAGTTCCTCTGCGGCCAGCCGCGCAGAGTTGTACGTGCCGCTGATTTTCGAGGACATATGAATGGAGACGATGTCTTTGTCTGTTTCTGCAATCTTCAAAAAGCGTTCACGGAAATCTGCCGGGGAAGGCTGCGACGTAACGGGAAAAATGTCTGAGGAGCGCAGGATTCGGTAGAATTCCTCGGATTGAATATCTACACCACCTTTGTAGTGGTCATCACCCATCGTAATCGTCAGCGCAACGATTTCTACGTCAAGCCCTTCAAGCTGCTGCGGGGAAATATCGATGCCATTATCAGTAACGACTTTCATAACAAATTCTCCTTAAGTGTAAGTAGGTCAGTTTATTCAGTTCATCATCCGCAGGATCGTACGCACCTCACTATCGTGCCAGCAGAGGTGCCCGGTGCAGGTTTGTCCACAGGTCGTCGTAAAAAATGTCCCATGCGAATAAATGCCGTTGCTTAAATACCTCAAATGAAAGCACGTTGATCCTTAAAGTGCGACATATTGATGAACTGCGCAGATTTTAGCACATCCTGCGGCGAACAGAGTTCGTCTTTTTATCACCTCACAAAATTTATTGACATAATTCTGGTGTAACGTCAGCTTGCTTTACACACAGACTATATCTCTGGCACTGCTCAGTGTCAGATGCTTCACAGGAGTCCACAACAGATCACTGCGATACATTGTTTACCATCGTTGTTGTATTGTGCGCACGGACGTTTTACAATCCCCCGCATGAACGCTTTCCATGACTTTATCCAGAGCAGGCGCTCTATCCGCCGCTACCAGCCACAACCAATCCCCGACGAGATAATTCGGCAGATTCTGTCTGCGGCAGTCTGGTCGCCCTCGGCGCATAACCGGCAGCCGTGGCGTTTTGTGGTCATCCGCGAGAATGAGACCAAAGAGGCACTCGCGCTGGCGATGGGTGCGCGTTTGCGTCGTGACCTGACGGCCAGCCACGCCCCGGCAGAGGTCATCGAGAAAGACGTGAACCGCTCATACGAGCGCATCACCCTGGCCCCGGTGCTGGTGCTGCTGGCAATGACGATGGAAGACATGGACACTTACCCGGACGAGAAGCGCACCCACAACGAATACATCATGGCGGTGCAGAGCGTGGCAATGGCGGGGCAAAACCTGCTGCTGGCTGCCCACAATGCTGGACTGGGTGCGTGCTGGATGTGTGCGCCGTTGTTCTGCCCGGACGTTGTAGTAGATGTGCTGGAACTCCCCGCAGACTGGGAACCGCAGTCGCTGATTACGATGGGCTACCCGGCGCAGGAGCGCGTGCGAACCCGCAAACCACTGGAGCAGAGTGTATTGTGGCGGTAGAAATTGAACGTGTGGTGTTATTTGTCGGCGGGGTGGGCGGTGCTAAACTGGCCTACGGCCTTAAGGAGGTATTGCCGCCAGAAAAGCTAACGATTGTCGTCAATACAGCGGACGACTTCTGGTTGTACGGGCTGCGTATCTGCCCGGATCTCGACACGATTACCTACACGCTGGGGCAGCGCGTCAACAAGCAGATGGGCTGGGGTGTCGCCAATGACACCACGCAGATGCTCGGTATGCTGGGCGCACTTGGCGAAGATACATGGTTCCGGCTGGGGGATATCGACCTTGCCACGCACCTGCTGCGCACAGAATTGCTTCGCAATGGCATGAGCCTGACGGACATCACAGACCGCATACGCACATCGCTCGGTGTTCAGCACCACATCCTGCCAATGACGGACGATACTGTTGCTACTATTGTAGACACAGTAGAACACGGCGAAATGGGCTTCCAGACGTATTTTGTGCGCAACCGCTGGCAACCTGTCGTACAGGCCCTGCACTACGAAGGTGCAAACACTGCAACCGTTACGCCACAGGTACAGCAGGCCATTGAAGACGCCAGCGTTATCATTCTGGGGCCGTCGAATCCGTGGTTATCTATCGCGCCGATACTGGCCGTGGGCGATATGCGTGAGCGGCTGGCAAGCCGGGATGTTCCCCGAATTGCAGTCAGCCCGATTGTGGGTGGCGAGGCCATCAAAGGCCCGACGGCAAAAATCATGGCGGAACTGGATGTTCCACAGCACGCAAAATCCGTGGCAGGCTACTACGGTGATGTCATCAACGGCTTTGCCTACGACAACATAGACGCTCCGCTGCAACTGGACAGCCTGCGCACAGCGGCCTTCCAGACGATTATGAAAACAGACCGCGACAAGATTGCCCTTGCAGAGCAACTGCTGGGGTGGATCGAAAGCTGGAGCTAGCGACGGTATGAGTGTATGGGTACTGATCCCGGTAAAGCCACTAACGCGTGCCAAAAGCCGCCTGTCGGAGGTGTTAACCCCCGAACAGCGCACGCAGCTTGCAGAAACAACGCTGCGCAAAACCCTCAGTGTCGTCACGCAGTTGCCACAGGTCGCCGGGGTACTGGTCATCAGCCGGGATGGACGTGTGCTTTCAATGGCGCGGGAAATGGGTGTGCATACTGTGCAGGAAAGTGGCGCACCGGAACTGAACAATGCACTCATGCGGGCTAAGCGGGTGCTGGCAGGCTGGCGAGCGGATGCTGTGCTCGTTCTACCGTCAGATATTCCCCTGATTAACGTGGAAGATTTGACGCAGATTATCAAGCTGGGGCAGAATAACAACTCCGTCGTCATTGCCACAGATGACCACCACGACGGTACTAACGCGCTGTTTGTGCGGCCACCGGGTATGTTCTCATACGCCTATGGCGAAAATAGCTTTAACGTACATCAGGGGCTGGGGCGGCTGGCCGGGGCCGCTGTCCATGTATATGAATCTGAGCGCTTGATGCTGGATCTGGATACACCGGACGACCTCGAAAAATACAATGCGTACGTTCACTCCGGTAAATTTGACGCCGTGCCTCTGATGGATGATATTTCTGCTCCGATAGAGAGCGAAGAACTGATTGACTGATTTTGACCTGAATTTGAAGGAGAAACTGTAATGGCAGACCCCGTAGCACTTTATTTGCAGGACGCGCACGATCTACAGGATGCAATCAAATACGTGCAGTACGCTGAAGAAAAGGGTTTCGATGCCGTGTGGCAGGCGGAAAGCCGCCTTGTTCGTGATGCGATTGTGCCAATGGCTGCATTTGCCGCGACGACCACGAAAATTAAAATCGGCTCTGGCGTGGTGAACAACTGGACGCGCAACACCGCTGTCATGGCCGCTACATTCCTCACGCTGGATGACCTTGCTCAGGATCGCATTCTGTACGGAGTAGGTGCATGGTGGGATCCGCTGGCGAAGAACGTGGGCATTAACCGCCGCAAGCCTCTGACGGCTATGCGCGAACACATCGAAGTGATGCGCCGCCTGCTGGCCCGTGAGCGCGTGACCTACGAAGGCGAGTTCGAGCACATGAACAACGTGGAACTGGACGTGGTGCATGGCCGCAAAGAGCCGCGCAACGTGCCACTCTACATTGGCGCGACCGGCCCCAAAATGCTGGAATTGACCGGCGAAATTGCCGATGGTGTGGTGCTGAACTACCTTGTTTCTCCGAAGTACAACCTTGACGCAATGGATCGTCTGGAGGCGGGTGCGAAGAAAGCGGGTAAGAGCATTGACGACGTAGACCGTCCGCAGCTTGTGGTGTGCTCTGTAGATGAAGACCGCGACAAGGCACTGAACGGTGCGCGTAAACTGGTCACGCAGTACCTCGGCCAGCAGCCGCACATCATGAAGGCCAGCGGCGTCAGCCAGGATTTGCTGGACGAGATCAATCAGGTACTCACGTGGCCTGCGACCGAGGAACAGATCGAAGAAGCGATGCAGCTTGTGCCAGATGATGTGGTGCAGTTGATTACCGCCAGCGGCACGCCGGAAGAAGTAAAGGCCAAAGTCCGTGAGTACGTGGATAACGGCGCGACCTGCCCGATTCTGTACCCGCTGGGGCCGGACGTAAAGATGATGATTGACGTTTTTGCAGACGGCTACTCCAGTTAAGCCAGCACACTCCCCGCTTATGACACCGAACAATCGGGCGCGGTCACAGACTGCGCCTTTTTCTCATCTGCTGACGCTTGCGATTTGCTGTGGTGTGCCGCTGCTGGTGCTGCTGGCCTATGTGCTGGCGCCGCTGTGGTCACAGGGGCGCAGCGTGGTGCTGCCACTGGATGACGTGTACATTCACTTCCAGTATGCAAAGCAGATCGCAAACGGTGCGCCCTATGTGTACAACCCCGGCCTGCCACCGTCATCTGGCGCAACCAGCTTAATCTATCCGTATCTGCTGGCCGTGGGCCATGCTGTCGGGTTCACCGGGTTGTCGCTGGGCTGGTGGGCAATGGCGATGGGCACCGTGGCACTGATGGGCTGCTGCTGGCTGATATTGCACATCGGGGAGATAGCGGGCTTGCCACATTGGGCCACAGCAGTGCTGACCATTGTGTTTGCCACTACGGGGAGTATCGGCTGGCACTTCATGAGCGGTATGGAAACCGGGCTGCTCATCTTTTTTATGCTGCTGACGCTGTACGCACTGCTGACGCGGCGTTTTGTACTGACTGTTATCGCGGCATCGTTCATGGCCGTCACTCGCCCGGAAGGTGCGATTATGGCAGTGATTGCTACAGTGGTGTTTTTCGCCACGTTCTGGCGCGAAACCGAAAATCGTCTGCTGGTGCTGGCAATTTTGCCTGTCGCTGCGCAGGGGGTTCAACCGCTACTGAATCGGCTGTTTACCGGCAGCACGACCGCCGCTGGCAGCAGCGCCAAGTCGATTTTGAGCATGGTTCCCGCAGAAACCGATGTGATCGTCAGCCGGGTATGGGGTAATTTTACGCGCATGTGGTGGGAGTTTGCGACCGGCTACAGCGTGCGCGAGGGGTTGTATCTCCCTGTGCCGCTGTTGATACTGGCTGTGGCTGGCATCGGCGTGTACATCGCGCAGCATACATCGCGTCCGTGGCAGTTTGCGCAGGTGCGGCGCGATTTTGCTATGCCGCTGATGGCCGTGGGGTGGCTGGCTGCCGGGACGCTGGCCGTTGCTACGCTGGATCCGGCGTTCTGGCATTTTAAGCGTTACCAGATGCCATTTATGGTACTGCTATTCCCGTTGGCGGCGTGGGGGCTGGTATGGGCAGGGCGGCGTAGTGTGTGGCTGCAACGCGGACTTTTTGCTGTGCTGATTATCTCATCGCTATTCAGCAGTATGACGTTCTGGCGCAGCTACCAGCTTAACGTGGGGTATCTACTCCAGCAGCAAATCCCGATGGCGGCATGGCTCCGCGAAAATACATCAGAAGATGCCGTGGTTGCTGTGCATGATGTGGGCATGATGCGCTATCTGGGCGACCGCACGACTGTCGATATGGTTGGCCTGACGACAAATGGCGCTGCCGATAGCTGGCGTAATGGCCCCGGCGCTGTTGCCGAGTTTATGTATGCCTACGAGCCGCAGCCCGATTACGTCGCGTCCTATACAGATGCGCTTGGTCTCAGCTATCTGGCAGATACACCAATTTACGGCGAAACACTGGCGGAGTTCCCGGTGGAATTGAGCGATAACTTTAACGTTGCCCTCGCTGGAGCATTCCAGGGTGTATGGCGTGCAGATTGGTCGGCAATGGTAGCAGCAAATATCCCCCGGCAGCCCTATCCGCTTTCCGTCGTGGAGGATATGCAACTGGCAGACACCGTAAACGTCGCCAATCTCGCCTCAGAGCAGGCCCACAGCTACGTGTGGCAGAACAATGAGCGCCTACCCGGCTTCCCGACAGAAGTTTACGCCTTCGACTATGCCGCCTGCACCACAGACTGCTACGTGATGGATGGTGGCCGCCGCATCAACGGATGGGAGCAGTTTACGCTCTCGCTGGAGCCGAGTGTGGATACGGTGCTGGTAACGCGGGTGCATCCAGCGCACGCTGGCAGCTATGATGTGTTTGCCAACGACGAAAAAATCGCCACGCGCACACTGCCGGTGATTGCCGGGCAGTGGATAGACATTACTACGCTTATCCCCGGCGATGTTGTGACAGCGCAAATGACTGTCCGCGTGGTGCCGAACACCCCCGGCGGCCACTACATGCCACACTATCATATGGCGTATCAGGGGGAGGCTGGCACTCAACCACCCACCGAAGGGCAACGGGCTGCGTTTGGCGATGTGCTTTCTCTCACAGGGGCAGATGTTGAATGTGTGGGCGATGATCTGCTGGTCAATCTGCGCTGGCATAGTATCGTGACCAACCGCGCTGATTATCGCGTGTTCGTGCATGTGTACGATGATGTAGACGCGCCCCCGGTGGCCCAGGTTGACCGTTACCCGATAGACGGAGCCACACCGCCGGGGAATGTATTGCCCGGTGAAGTAAGTGACGAGTTTGTGGTAAACTTGGGCAATATTTCATCGGGGCTGTACACGGTCGCTATTGGTTTCTACGATCCGGGTACGGGCGAACGCCTCCCCGTTGATGCCCGCGATACACTGAGCGGAAACCGTTTATTGCTCGCAGAAGTTGAGGTTCCACAGGCATGCACGACGATCAACGCGCAGTCTACGATGCGCTAGCGCTGGCCCAGCAAAACGCTACTCCGGTCGCCCTTGCAACCGTCATCAGTACACAGGGGTCTATGCCGCGCCATGCGGGTAGCAAAATACTGGTCTATGAAGATGGCCGCACCGTGAGCACAGTTGGCGGCGGCGCAATGGACTCTCGCGTGATTAAAGCGGCCCTTGCTGCCATCTCTGACGGCCAAACGCGCTTCGAGACATATAGCCTCAACAGCATTGAGGCGGGTGATCCGGGCATCTGCGGTGGCACGGCACAGATTTTCATTGAGCCAGTGGGTACGTCGCCTACACTGCTGGTGATTGGCGGTGGGCATGTTGGCAAAGCACTGGCAGAACTGGGTAAATGGGGTAACTACCGGGTGCTGCTGAGCGATGACCGTGAGGAATATTGTAACCCGGACTATGCACCGGGTCTTGATGGGTACATTGTGTGTAAACCCGGTGAAATCGCCGACCATGTGCAGATTAATGGGCAGACGTTCATTGCAGCCGTTACACGCGGCCTGCCAGTGGACATCAACCTGTTACCTGCGCTGCTGGAAACATCTGCGCCGTACATCGGGCTGATTGGCAGCCGCCGCCGCTGGGCCATTACAATAAAGGCGCTGCGCCAGGAAAAGGGGCTGAGTAAGGCTGATCTGGCGCGGGTGCGTGCGCCAATTGGTCTGGAAATCGAAGCTGAAACACCGAAAGAGATCGCCGTCAGTATTCTGGCAGAGATTATCATGCTGCGGCGGGGTGGCACCGGGGAACCGATGAAGTGGCTGGGGGATGTAAAGGAAGCAGAAGTAGACTGACGGGTTTTTAAGTGAAAATTCTTTGTTTGAGCGACACAGTAATGCCGCAGATGGAAAGTGCGGTTAATCTGCGTCGGCGGTACAACGATATAGAGTTAATTGTAAGCTGTGGCGATATGCCAGCGGTTTATCTGGAATTTATTACGTCTATCCTGAATGTGCCGCTGTTTTATGTGCGGGGCAACCACGACGAGCGTTACGAGGAAAAGCCCCCCGGCGGCGATGACCTGCATGGGCGGCTACTGGAATATAGAGGGCTGACGTTTTATGGTCTGGAAGGCTCCATGCGGTATAATCGCTCGCCAATACAGTACACCGAGGGCGAAATGTCACGTATGGTGATAAAAGCCTACCCGACCCTGACGTATAATCGAATGAGTCGGGGTAAGCTGGATTTTTTCGTGGCGCATTCGCCACCGCGTGGCATTCACGATGCCGAAGACATACCGCACCGCGGGTTCAAATCTATGCTGCGCTTCATGGACTGGTACCGGCCACGCTACATGTTACACGGTCACGTCCACACATGGGACAGGCGTAAACAGACTGTGACGCAGTATAATGAAACGTGTATTATGAACATAAACCCGGTGACTGTGATTGATGTGGAACCCACCTGAACTGATGCTCGGAAGTATGGATTATCGTTAGCATAATGTGGAAAAATTACTACACCGTAACTTCAATTGACGAAGCCCTTGACCTGCTGGCAGAACACCGCGAATCTGCACGGATTATTGCCGGTGGCACAGATATTATGATTGAACTGGAGCGCGGTAGCCGTAAGGGTGTTACGGCGCTGATTGATATTACCCGCGTTCCCGGCATGGATGACATCACGATAGAAAACGACACGGTGATGCTGGGGGCGCTGGTAACACACAACCACATCGTAGGCGATGAGCGTATGGTAGAACTGGCGCTGCCGCTGGCACAGGCCTGCTGGGAAGTGGGTGCGCCGCAAATTCGCAACCGTGCGACCATCGCGGGGAACCTGATTACGGCTTCTCCCGCGAATGACACCATCACACCGCTGATGGCACTGGGCGCGTCAGTCGTATTGCGGTCAAAAGAGACTGAACGCACAGTTCCACTGGCTGACTTTTACACCGGGTTCCGGCAGAACGTGATGCAACCCGATGAAATGATGACCGCTGTTACGTTCCCTGCTATGGCAGAGAACACCCGCGCGATGTTCTATAAGCTGGGGCTACGGCGGGCGCAGGCTATTTCTGTTGTGAATGCGACAGCGGTGTTGCAAATGGACGGCGATACAATACAGGAAGCAACAATCACACTGGGCAGTGTCGCGCCAACCATTATCCGCGTGCCCAACGCAGAAAACGCACTCATCGGCAACCCTCTCACACGCGATGTGATTGACACTGCCGCCCGCGCTGCCGCTGCCACCCCTACACCCATTGATGATGTGCGTGGCACTGCTGAATATCGCTCCGAGATGGTGCGGGTGCTGGTTTCGCGTGTGCTGCGGCAACTGCGTCACGGCAATCCGCAGCCGGTATGGGGCCACAACCCGGCCATGCTGTGGGGCAGCCAGCAGGCGCGGGTAAGTGAACCGCTACCAGATGCCATTGAGCATGATGAGGCCGTTGCTGTGGAGACAACGATCAACGGCAAAGCGGTCACAATTACAACCGGCCAGGATACCTCGTTGCTGCACTTCCTGCGAGATCACGCCGGGTTGCCGGGTACCAAAGTGGGTTGCTCTGAGGGTGAATGTGGTGCCTGTACAGTCTTCCTCGATGATGTTGCGGTCATGTCCTGCATGGTACCGGCACCACGCGCACACGGCGCAGAAGTTGTCACGGTAGAGGGACTGCGTAACAACGGTAGTCTGCATCCAATCCAGGAGGCGTTTGTGGCAGAAGGCGCTGTGCAGTGTGGATACTGTACACCGGGCTTTTTGATGGCCGGGGCCAGCCTGCTGTCGGAACATCCCGAACCTACAAAAGATCAGATTCAACAGAGCATCAGCGGTAATCTATGCCGTTGCACGGGTTACTACAAAATCGTCGATGCATTTGAAAAAGCAGGCCAGTTAAAAGCTATGGAGGACAGAACAAATGGGACAGGTACAACAGGGTAGACAGAAAAGCCCTATCAGCGGATGGATACCGGCTATCGGGTTTATTATGGCGGTGTGCTTTGCGGCTATCGGCTGGGCGCTTTCTGAGCCGTTGCTGGACTACACCATAGACACATTTCGTGGGTTTGATGGTAATGAACTTGATGATGTACACCCGGACGCGATGCAGTTCGCGTTTGCAGCCTTCATCTGGCTGGTGCTACTGTGTGTCGGGTCATTCATCGTGGCCGCCGCCGCCCCACGGAAGAAGAGCCAGGTGAAAGAGAAAGACCTGAAAAGCGAGAAAGAAGAACTTCTCAAAGAGCAAAAGCGTCGCAAAAAGCGCCAGATCCAGATGCAAAAGGAGGCTGCACGCCAGCGTAAAGCCAGCCGCGAACGTAAATCTGGAGAATAACTGATGGATCGCACTGTACCCCGCACAGGTTCAGAAGAAATTGAACTTTTCATGCGAACCTACTATTCATTGCTGCGCTCTACTGACACGATTCAAATTGAAACGCTGGTAGAAAGCCACAAAGCAATGGATTCCTCGTTGCATGTCCATGCCCGCAGCGACACCCCCGATACATCGGCCCTGATGTACAGTTCGCTGCGGCTGCCGTCCTGCATGATTGACGTGAACGAGATTTTGTTGGGCCAACTGGAAAAAGGGTTCGAAGAGGCGGGGTACGTGGGCGTCACCGCATGGGAGCGGGTGTCTGCACCGGCCCGTCGGCGACGTATGCATTTTGATGGCAAACAGACGCTGGCTGCTTTCATTGCCAGCCGCTCTGATATTGACGACATGGTGCCCATCATTACGGCTTACCAGATTGAGTGGAACAAGATACACCGCCTGCTACAGGGTGAGGTTGCGCGTTTGTTTCTCAATCAGAACACGATCCGGACAGCCCCGCTGACCGATAGTGAAACGGATTTGCTTGCCAGTGTGCTAAGTGTGAAACCGGCTGACCTGAGCCGAATTCTGCTGGCATGGGGGAGTGACTTCATGCGCACGCTACACCAGATTGCCGCTGCACCAAAGAGCATTGGCCTGCGCTTGATTTCTGGCAGCCAGGCAGACTACAGGCGGGCGACGCGGGTTTGGTGGCGGGGCGTGCATGAGCATACTGCGGATGATATTGATCTCGACCAGTGCCCGGTATACTTTGTCTCCAGCAATACACACTCAATGGCAAATTTGCTATCGGGTTTTGCACTGCGCCGGGAAAAAGACCTTATCCACTACATCCGAGAAAATGAACACCGCGACCTGCTGAAAGAGTACGACGACATCCGGGCCAGTGGTGGCCGTACCAACGTCAACAACTTTCTGTACTACACGCTCAAAAAGTACATGGCAGACGCCGGTGATGGAGTTGCCAGCCAGCTACTGAGTGAAGAACGTGAGATCGGCATCCATCGTATACCCAGCGAGCACGGCTTCGACGTGGAAGCGCAGGTTATCCAGCTTAACCATATGAGGCAAAGCTGGATGGATGAGCGCCTGTGCGACGGGCTGGATGTTTCATTGTTACAGCACAGCGATGCCTACATCATCAACATTGACTATCCGCTTGGCATGGCCGCCTACGAACTGCTCAACCGGGTCAGTGAAAATGTGCGTTTGCTTGGTGTCTACGTGATGGGTAAGGCCGCGACGCTGAATGGCCGCGTGAACGATGTGATGGTGCCCAACGTCGTGCATGATGAGCACTCACAGAATACCTACATGTTCAATAACTGTTTTGCTGCCCATCATGTAGCGCCCTACATGACGTTTGGCAGTGCGCTGGATAATCAGAAGGCGATCACGGTGCAGGGAACATTTTTGCAGAACAGCAGTTACATGAGCTTGTTCTACAAAGAGGGCTACACAGACATCGAAATGGAAGCCGGGCCTTACCTGTCCTCGATTTATGAATCGTGGCGGCCCAAGCGCCACCCCTACAACGAGATTGTAAACCTGTATGGGGTGCCATTTGATATTGGCGTGCTGCACTACGCATCGGATACACCACTCAGCAAGGGGCACAACCTGGGTACGAACCTGAGCTATGCCGGTGTAGACCCGACGTATGCCACCGCCATTGCGATTCTGCGGCGCATCATCCGGCAGGAAAGCGACCGCCTGCGCCAGCACAGGCCCGCTGCCCCGGCGCAGCCAGCGCATGAACCACAAAAAGCTGAACCCCTGACCTGATACTGAATCAAGCGTAATGCATAGCGGCTGCCGATTGTTGTAGCAGACGCTTTTTAATTGGAATGTAACGGTTGTAATTGCGGAGTACCAACACGTGCCGAAAGACAGAGCAGTTGTCATCGGGAAAACCATCCAGCGGATTGATGCCGCCGGTAAAGTGACCGGAGAAACCCCCTACCCCGGTGACATCAACATGGAGGGCCAGCTATGGCTGAAAATACGCTTCAGTGATCGTGCCCACGCCCGCGTGAGAGCGATAGACACCAGTAAAGCCGAAGGGCTACCCGGTGTAGTGGCTGTTTACACAGCGGCAGACGTGCCGGTCAACGAGTATGGCCTGGTGATGAAAGATCAGCCGGTGATGTGTGGCCCCGGCACCACAGTAGAAGGCGGCGATATTGTCCGTACCTACATGGACTACGTGGCTGTCGTGGTCGCGGAAACAGAGGCTATTGCTGCCGAGGGTGCAAAACTGGTCGATGTAACCTACGAAGACCTGCCCCCTGTGTTCGATCCTGAAGCGGCTATGCAGGATGGTGCCCCACAGTTACATCATGACACGCCCAACAACATCCTGTGCCACTATCGCATTCGCCACGGAAACATGGACGCCGGGTGGGAACAGGCCGATGTCGTGGTCGAAGGTGAGTATCACACAGGCTACCAGGAACACGCTTATCTCCAGCCAGAAGCGGGCCTCAGCTACATTGACGAAGAAGGCCGTGTAACGGTCGTAGTGGCCGGGCAGTGGACACACGAAGATCAGGAGCAAATTTACCATGCGCTGGGCCTGCCAGAAGAGCAGGTGCGCGTGATTTATCCGGCGATTGGGGGCGCGTTCGGTGGCCGCGAGGATATGTCCGTACAGATTGTGCTGGCACTGGCCGCGTGGAAGCTGCGACGCCCGATAAAAACACAGTGGACTCGTGAGGAGTCGATTCTGTATCACCACAAACGCCACCCGGTTACCGTCCGGGCAAAGTGGGGCGCAACCAGAGATGGCAAACTCGTTGCGGCAGAAGCTATCGTGATTGGCGACGCCGGAGCCTACAATTACACGTCGAACAAGGTGATGGGCAACGCCAACATGATGGCAACCGGCCCATACATCATCCCGAACGCGAAAATCGACACCTACGGCATCTACACCAATAACATCCCGTGTGGTGCCTTCCGTGGGTTTGGTGCGCCGCAGGGAGCATTTGCCGCCGAGGGCCAGATGAACAAACTCGCGCTGGCACTGGATATGGATCCGCTGGAACTGCGGGTGCGCAATTCAGTGCAGGAGGGCAGCATTACGTCTGTGGGCACGCCGCTGCCTGCCGGGGTGACGATGCCACAGGTACTGGATGCGGTCGGTACACAGAGCGGTTACTGGCAGCGCCCCAACAGTAGCTGGAAGCGTCAGTCCGCTGCACAGAATGGCAATCCAGAGTGGATTCGGCGCGGTGTGGGGATGGCTGCCGCGTTTAAAAACGTGGGGTTCAGCTTCGGCTTCCCGGAGCATTCATGGGCGGGTGTGGAGATCCACGGCGCAGGTGAGATTGACGAAGTAGTTCTGCGCGTGGCCGGTGCTGATGTGGGCCAGGGTGCGCATACGGTTCTGTCGCAGATGGCTGCCGAAGCCGTCGGTGTTCCGTTTGATAAAGTGCGTATCGTCGCGTCGGATACCGCTACGTCGGGGTCGTCGGGCAGTGCGTCGGCATCGCGCCTGACGTTTATGAGTGGCAATGCCATTCGCGGCGCGGCAGAAATCGCCCTGCAAAGGTGGGCCGACGAAGAACGCCCCGCTGTTGGCGAGTTCATGTACCGGCCACCCAAAACCACGCCCTACGATCCAAAAACCGGGAGAAGCGAACCCAACTTCGCTTACGGCTACGTCGCGCAGACTGCCGAAGTTGAGGTAGACATTGAAACCGGCCAGATTTACGTCACGCGGGTCGTTTCCGTCAGTGATGTAGGTAAGGCAGTGAATCCGCAACTGGTGGAAGGCCAGGTAGAGGGCGCGGTGGCGCAGGCACTCGGCTATAGCGTGATGGAACATCTCATCTCGAAAGAAGGTCGCATCCTGAACCCGTATCTGTCCACCTATCTAATCCCCACTGTTTTAGATATGCCCGTGGAAGTTAAATCGGTTGTGCTGGAATATCCCGACCCGATTGGCCCGTGGGGTGCGCGTGGCATGGCAGAAATGCCGATGATTCCGCTGGCCCCGGCCATTGCCGCTGCTGTGCATGACGCGACAGGCGTGTGGTTATATGAGCAGCCCTTCACGCCAGATCGTGTGGTGAAGGCACTGCGGGAGCATGGCGTTGGTGTTCTTTAACACAGTCCCGGTAGTGGTGCTGGGTGGCGGCGACCTTGCCAGCGGCGTGATCTATCGTCTGCATTGTTCCGGGTTGCCGGTTTTCGTCACAGAGTTGCCTGCGCCGCTGTTTGTGCGCCGGACGGTGTGCTTTGGCGAGGCAGTATACAGTGGTGACATCACCATTGAGGGGGTCACAGCACATCTGGCGGAAAGCGTGGAAAACGCGCAGGAAATTGTAGATGCCGGAAACGTCGCTGTGCTGGTGGATGCACACGGGCAGGTGTTCCCGGCGTTATCCCCGGTTGTGCTGGTTGATGCCCGCATGGAAAAAGAAAACCGTGGTATTACCCGCGCTGATGCCCCGCTTGTGATTGCCCTCGGCCCCGGTTTTACTGCCGGGGATGATGTCCACGCGGTCATCGAAACCAATCGCGGCCACGACCTCGGACGGGTTATCTGGCAGGGAAGCGCAGAACCCGATACCGGCGAACCGGGTAAAGTTGCCGGGAAAACCCATTCACGTGTACTGCGTTCCCCCTCAGACGGCCATGTAACGCCCCATGCACGCATCGGCGACCATATAACCACCGGAGAAACTATCGCTGAGGTAAACGGTGAACCTATTATCGCGCAGTTTGACGGCGTGCTGCGCGGCCTTATTCACGAGCGGGTGCGCGTGTGGAAAAACCTCAAAATTGGCGACCTTGACCCGCGCAACAACCCCACAGCGATTCACACGATCTCTGATAAGTCGCTGGCCGTAGGCGGCGGCGTGCTGGAGGCGGTCATGTCCGCCGATGTTGTACGAACAGCGATGCGAAAACCCCATGAAACTGCATCACGCCTTTAACATTCAGCGTGGCGATGTGGTCGCGTTTGTGGGAGCCGGGGGTAAAACCTCTGCGATGATCGCACTGGGCCACGAACTGGCCGATATGGGCTGGCGTGTACTGGCAACCACCACCACAAACATCGGGCGCGGCCAGCTTGACCTGATGCCGGGGTTGTGCCATGCTGATACCACAGTAGAAAACATTTCCGAGGCGTTGAACGGCTATCACTTTGTGTTTTTGCACACAGAAATCGGCGCGGAAAAAGTGCGTGGAGCCTCGTTGGAGCGCATCAGCGAACTGATGGATACCGTAGATAGCGATGTACTGCTCATCGAAGCTGATGGCGCACGGGGCCGCCTGATGAAAGCCCCTTACGCTCACGAACCCGTCATCCCGCCAGAGACCACGCTGGTCGTACCCGTCGTCGCGCTGGATGTGCTGGGTAAACCCCTCGATGAAGAACACGTCTACAACGCACAGGCCATCGATAACCGCTACGGCTTTGGCATGGGCAACCGCATCAAGTCACCGTGGGTAGCGCAGGTACTCCGCGATGAAGAACTGAGCCTGCGTGGTGCCCCGGAGCGTGCCCGGTTAATTGCACTCATCAATCAGGTGCCAGAGAGCGGCTACCTGCGTGGCCGTGCCCGGCTGATCGCGCAGCTTGCGTTACGTGACCCATCTGAAAACACGGGCAGAAGGCGACGCAAAACTGCCGAATGTCGTTTGAATGGGGTGGCACTGGCTTCTGTCCGCACCCTGGATCCGGTTCACGAGGTACAGCGGCCCGTCGGGGCGATTGTACTGGCAGCGGGCATGTCCACGCGCATGGGCCAGATGAAAGTGCTGCTGCCGTGGGCCGACGACCGCACCATCATCGAACACATCGTTCACCAGCTTAACCTTGCACGGGTTGATCATATCGCTGTTGTGACGGGTAATCGTGCAGACGAGGTAAAGGCACTGGTAGAACCGATGGGTGCTGTGGCTGTCCACAATAAAAACTATAGTTCCGGGGAGATGCTCTCATCGCTGAAGGTCGGGCTGGCTGCTATGCCCGATCACATCGCCGCTGCTATGATTTCCCTCGGAGACCAGCCTCGCATCCAGCCAAAGACGGTGAGTATGGTGATGGCAGCCTATGCTGAGGGGCGCGGGGACATCGTAGCACCCAGCTACAACATGCGCCGTGGGCACCCGATACTGATTGATCGACGCTACTGGCACGACATGCTCCTACTGCCCACTGACGGTGCACCGCGTGATGTTATCAACGCGAACAAAGACCATATCGCTTACGTGGTTGTGGATAATGACAGCGTGCTGAAAGATGTGGACACCCCGCAGGCCTACCACGAAGAACGCCGCAAAGCCGGCCTGGATTAGGTTTTCACAAGACAGGGCACCTCCATACCGGCCTGTAATGCCAACCTGTTGCAAAAACTGTATAATGGTGGAGAGGGTAGCTGACCCGCACCGATTTATTGTGCATCAACAGTCAGGAAAATATCACGTGGCAGCAGAACGGTACATACTCAAACACTTCCACTACGGGCAGTTTGTGAAGGAAGGCAAACCGCAGGGTGATATGCGCCTGCTGGCAAAGAGCAGCGGCATTTCCGACGCAGCCGTGGCGGAAGCGCTTAAACTCGCCATGATCCCGCCGATGAAAAACGAGCATGGGGCGTGGGCTATCGTCCGTGGCAAAAAAGAAGCGCAGTTCCTGCTGGTGGAATCTGAGCTGGGAAAAGCGGGGCAGCCTGCCCTGCATTTCGTCCTGCTGCCATCGGAGATGGTGCGTGCAATGGGCGGGAACTACCGGGTGCTGGCCCCGGTGCTTAATGCTGCAACACCAGACTATGACCGTGTGGGTCACAATCTGATGCCAATTACTGTTGAAGACGTGCGCCCACCGGCAGAAGATCAGGAAATTGACG
>JBCCQC010000010.1:0-19460 GCA_039024535.1 Chloroflexota bacterium | reverse complement strand
CGATGTCGATGTGTTCGTCACGCCATCGTTCGGTAACAACGTGCTGGCAATGACCAATCACACCGGCCACCCGGCGATTTCGGTTCCAAATGGCTTTACACTGGATGGTATGCCAACGAGCATTACATTTGTGGGTAGTCTGTATGGCGAAAACGACCTGCTGGCAGTGGCAAAAGCCTATCAGGACGCCACCGACTTCCACACACAGCATCCACCCCTCAGCAACCTGTGAAGAGCCACCCTTGATGCGCGACGGTCGCCGTTACATGGCAGTAGCCAGACCCCAGGTTAGCAGCGCCACAAACACCACGGGGATCAAACCCAGCAAAATCATCTGACGGATGACCGGGCCTTCCTGCCCGGTCAGGCCGACCGTGCTGCACCCCACAATGATCTTGGCCGGAGCCAGTACACTGCCCAGCGAAGCACCTGCGGTCTGCCCGGCGAGAATAACGGGGATGCTGAGGCCGAGTAGCTGCGCGGTTTCACGCTGTAAATCGCCGAACAGCACATTGGAGTTGGTATTGCTGCCCGTGATGAACGCGCCCAGCGTGCCGATAAACGGCGTGAACAGCGGGTAAATCGCCGCGCTGAATGTTTCGCTGATGCCGCGTGCAATTAACTGGGTCATCCCGGCATGGCTCATGATGACAGCCGTAGCAACCAGCGCCACAATCGAAACCGTGGACTTGATAGCAGACTTGCGCACGCTGCCCCATATTTTGCGGAACGCACCGGCTTCGTAGTAGCCTGCACGCTGATACAACCAGAACGATAGAATACCCGCATAGAACAGAACCGTGCCGGGGTGCCCGAAGACGCTGATAACGCGCCCGGCTTCTGCCGGGGTTTCCCAGCCGAGCGAGGTTGCCACTGCCGGGAAGTTCACACGAATCTGCACAAGGTCGAAAAGTGCGTCCAGTTGCGGAATTAAATTAATTGAGAAGGCAATCACCAGCAGAATGACGTAAGCCGCCAGCGCCATCCGCAGGGACGGTGCTCCGGCTTCGTCGTCGCCCTGTAAATCGTCGGTATTCGTGCCGCTGTAGATGGGGGATAGCAGTATCGCTACAAACACTACGGCTCCCGCCAGTGCCCCGGATGTTGCGCCCAGTGTCCACAGTCCGCGCGTCGCCACAAACCACTGCGTCAGTCCCATCACTGCGCCGATGACCAGCAAGATGGGCACGCTGCGCAGCAAGCCCGGCCAGCCACTGCTGACGTAAACCACCAGCGCCCCACTCAGCAATCCGGCCAGACCCAGCATAATCGCCGCCTCAGACGCGAAAACCTCACCGCCCAGGCCAGTGACGGCTGTGAGCGCGACAAATGACGTACCCAGCGACCCGAACGTCACCGCCCAACCGTGCCCCAGCGATGCCATGATAACCGATTGGGTAGCCGTGTAGCCGAGGCCGACCATTAATGGTGCGACGACCGCCACCGGCACACCGAACCCACCCACCCCCTGCAACAGCGACACAAACACCCATGCCAGCAGCAGGCTCTGCAAGGCCGGGTCCGATGTGAGGCGCTTGAGATTGGTTCCCACCACTTCGACGGTACCGGCTTCTTTCGTGACGTTGTAGAAAAACAGGGCCAACCACACAATCAGCAGCACATCCAGCGCCAGCAGCACAGATTTTGCCACAGCCACCCCCAGTAGCAGCGGCCCGGCTCCAAAGCGCACCACGGCCAGCACCAGCGCTACGGCAATCGCCACCAGCCCCGCACGGCTGCCGCCCATGCCAAACCCCACCATCAGCACCAGTACAGTGAGTACCGGCGCCAGTGCCAGTATCCAGTTCAAAATATTTAAATCTATCATGGCGTCACACCCCGTGTGGAACCGGCCAGCCCGGTAAGGTAAGGGAAATGCGACTATAGTAGCGAGATTCCGGTGTTTGCGCACACAAGTAACAGGTTAGCAGTAGTATCATCACTGCAAGACATGATGGAGGCGAAATGCTGGAAGAACTGAAGCAAATCGGATCAGCACAAGACCTGAAGGATTATCAGTGCAAGATAACATCTTTTTCCGAGCGACATTTGCTATTGAATATCAGGATACACCACCCGGAGGTTTCAGGTTCAATCTGGTATTTGAATTTTGTCGGGGTCTACTATGTCGAGGGGCCGATATTCTGGACAGGTGCCGACTTCAATCGAGGGTCAGATGCAGTCAGCTTTGATACATGGAAAAGTGTACATCCCGAACAAAGTTCTGAGCGTCTCAAGCAGATAGCAAAAATCTTTGATGTTTGCACAGTGAAAACAGCCATTAAACAGGTTGTGATTGCATACGGTGGACTGACCGTGTCAAAAGATGGCGAGTAAGCACAGCCCCCACCCACCACACATGCTCCACCCGGTAAAGTGCTCCCCTCAAGCGAGAGTGTTGCCGGGGCGAGGTAACGGTTGAGTCTGCCGCAGAAGCCGAGCGTTACGTGTTCCCCGGTAAACGTGAACAACTCGTTCAGTTCAGCATTATTGATGGTGTCGGGGACTGGCGCATCGGGCCACTGATCAATGGGGTCGTTCACCCGATTGATTTTGCACTTCCGGCTCAGCATATATGGCGGATCACAGGTCATCTTGAGTCTTCAACTGCAAAGATAATTGGCTTCTATCTGCCCTGTACAGTTCACATCACAGCAACCCCGTACCACCACTCACACGCCGGCCTATGGGCTGAACGATAGATGAGTGTCACCGGCCCCGGCGTACGCTTCGGTTAGAATTCAAACAGTGCAGCAAACCACTGGAGAAACACAACACCATGAAAAAAATTCAAACGCAGGGCGTCCACCATATCACACTCGTGGGAGCCAACCGGCAGACCAGTATCGACTTCTGGGAAGGTGTGATGGGGATGCCGTTCGTGTTCGAGCAGCCGAACCTCGATGTCCCAGAAGAAAGCCACCTCTACTTTGACCCCGGCGATGGCCGTCTGATTACTATTTTCACTAACGAAGAACGTGAACCGGATCATACCCGCAACCCGGAAGGCATCGGTAATTTGCATCATCTCGCGTTCAATGTCTCCCGCGCGATGTACACGCAAATAGCAAAACGTCTGGACGAGCGCGGCATCCACCACTCTGGCGAAATAGACCGGGGCTTTATGGATTCGATTTATTTTCGTGATCCGCTCGGCCAGTTGATTGAGTGTGCCTGCTACAAATTCGAGCCTCCCGTGGGAGCCACCCACACCGAAGTGCTGCTGGAAGCACACAAAATCCGTGTGGCGCGTGGTGATTACAACATTACCGACGAACACCTCGCAGACGCGATTGAGCTACTGGTAGAGCGCTACCAGCAGACCCTTTCCAGCAGCCGCGAAGTGAAAAATCCCTACGCAGTGCGTCCCCCACTCTGGGACTAGCAACCGGCTTTGCAATCTACAGGGCGTCGGTAAAGGTGACTTGCTGGTTTTCCTCCTTTTATCCCTGTTCGAATAAATTCATACGAAATTCACGCGGCGGTGGTTGTCGTTGTAATTGGCATCAAGTATGCTACGGGCGTGGGCATGAATTTTGTATGGTGTGAGCATTGCCCCGTCTACCGTAGTCACCGCTTGCTGTAGGGTGGCACGGCCTGTAAAGAGTGGTCATGGAGTGATGAAGCCCGATGTCTCTGACTGTAAGTGTCCTGTTACGTACCTATACGGAAGATCGCTGGGATTACCTCGTAGACGCAATGGCGTCGCTGGATAAACAAACGCAGAAGGCCGATGAAAACTTGATCGAAGTCGATCACAACTAAGCGCTGATGGAAAAGGTGAAAAGCGTCTACCCGGATGCTGTCACCGTGCCCGGTCAGGTGAAAGGCTCTGCCGGGGCGTGGAACGCTGGCATTCGTGCGTCCAGCATGGATGTAATTGCTTTCATGGATGACGATGCCGCTGCAAAACCGGACTGGATCGAGAAGTTAATGCAGCATTACGCCGATGAAAACGTGGTCGGGGTGGGTGGCACGATTGAACCCAACTGGCTGGAAGGTCGCCCCGGCTGGTTCCCGGAGGAATTCCAGTGGGTGGTAGGTTGCACGTATCGCGGGATGCCGGAAGAAGTAGCCCCGGTGCGCAATCTCATTGGGTGTAACATGTCCTTCCGCCGCGACGTGCTGAACAAGGTCAACGGGTTTGAGCAGGTCAAGGGTCTGGGCCACATGGGTAAGCTGCCTGTGGGCGGCGACGAAACCGAGATGTGCATTCGCATCAATCAGACGATCCCGAACGCGATTATGCTGCATGAACCGGCAGCCCACGTACACCATAAGGTGCCAGGGTCACGGGCACAGCGCAGTTACTTCTACAAGCGCTGCTATCTGGAAGGTCGTTCGAAGGCTGTCATCTCCCGGCGTGTGGGGGCTGGCGATGGTACCAGTACCGAACGCGATTACGTGCTGAAGGCGCTGCCGGCTGGTGTGGCCCGTGGCTTCGGTGATGGCTTCACGGGCGATTTTGCGGGCTTCGAACGCGCCATCAATATTATTGGTGGCCTGGGCACTACCGGCGTTTCTTACATCGTGGCGCGTGTGCAGCAGGCGTTTGAAAAAGATGAAGATGCGGAAGACAAGCCAGAAAAAACCGCAGACCTGGCATAGTTCTCGGTCGTACCACCAGCGCAGGGCACCATCAGCGTGCCCTGCAAATCACCTGCGCCGTTGACGCCCCCCATCCCCCACCTGTACAATTTCACTGATTTGTGTCATCAAAATTACCGGACTTCAACGATGAAATATCATATCTGGACATTTGGCTGCCAGATGAACACGGCAGATTCGCAACTCCTTGCGTCCGAACTGGAACGCATGGGATTTACCGCAGCAACTACCGACCCCGACGAGGCTGATATACAGATCGTCAATACCTGCGTCGTTCGCCAGAGCGCGGAGGACAAGGGTCTCGGGCGCATCAGGATGCTGCAAAGCCAGAAGAAACACCAGCCCGATAAGGTCATCGGTGTGATGGGCTGTATGGTGGGCGTGCGCGATCCACTCTACCTGCGCCAGCGCCTGCCGGGTGTGGATGTGTTCATGCCGCCGTCGGATCCGTCGCCGATGGTGAATTTCATCAAAGACCGCTACGCTGAGTCTGAACTGATTCAGGTGGAAGCCGATGAGCGTGCCCGCCGCGATGCCATCCAGGATGGTGAACTGATCCTACCGGAACACGAACAGGGCAAGCTGGTAAGTGCCCACGTGCCGGTGGTCTACGGCTGCTCCCATGCGTGCAGCTTCTGCATCATTCCGTTCCGCCGTGGTGTTGAGCGCAGCCGCCCGGTTGGGGAGATTGTGGCGCATGTGCGCAGCCTTGCACAGCAGGGCGTGAAGGAGGTGACACTGCTCGGCCAGATTGTCGACCGCTACGGCAAAGACATCAAAGACGGCCCCGACCTTGCCGACCTGCTGCGTGTGATCCACGGCGTAGCGGATGAAACCGGTCTGGAGCGCATTCGCTTCCTCACCAGCCACCCCAACTGGATGACGGATAAGCTGCTGGAAACGGTCGCTGAACTGCCCAAAATCATGCCACACATCGAAGTGCCAGTGCAGGCTGGTGACGATGAAGTGCTGGAAAATATGAGGCGCGGCTATACGGCAGATGATTACCGCCGCCTTGTGCATCGCATTCGTGAAATCATCCCGGATGTAGCCATCAACACAGACATCATCGTGGGCTTCCCCGGCGAGAGTGACGAACAGTTTATGCAGACGTACTACCTGCTGGAAGAGCTAAAGCTGGATAAAGCCCACCTTGCACGCTACAGCCCGCGTCCGCGTACCGTCAGTGCCCGCCGTATGGAGGACGATGTGCCGGAAGACGAAAAGAAGCGCCGCCACCAGATGCTGGATGAACTACAGGGGCGTGTGGTGGCAGGAATTAACGAACGCTTCCTCGGCCAGACGATTCCCGTGCTCGTCGAGGAGATGCACAAAGGCAAGTGGCGTGGCAGAACCCCGCACAACAAGCTGGTATTCTTCGAAGCAGAGGGCGACTGGAAGGGCCGCATGGCCGATGTAGAGATTACGTGGACGGGGCCGTGGAGTATGCAGGGCCGCCTGCCACAAAAACAAACACAGGCTCCACTGGTCACGGTGCAACAGTAGATGATTCCTGAATAAAGAGATGTGATTGTTGATTCCATCTCTTTATTGTTTTATATTAGGGTGGCTCATGTGCTGGTAGCATCGGCACACCAATCTATGGTAAATACGAAGTTTCTGACCCGACTTGTGAACATTGCGCCGACACGGTATGCTTAACGGCAGAGAATTTGTTGCAGGTTAGAAATGCACACCGGGTTGGCTATACACCGAATGGAGGACGAGGTACGATGCCGGAGAAAAGTGGATACTACTATCCGAATAAATTTGCCCGTATTACCATCGAAGCGATGGAAGAAGTAATGGGTAAGAACGGCCTGAACGCCATCCTACAGCTTGCGAAACTTCCCGAGCTTATTGACAACTACCCACCCGATAACCTTGAAAAAGGTTTTGACTTCGCAGATTACACGGCGCTGAACGTAGCGCTGGAAGAGATGTACGGCCCGCGTGGTGGTCGTGGCCTCGCACTACGTGCCGGGCGTGCAACTTTTGCCCAGGGTTTGCGTGCGTTTGGCGCACTGGCGGGTGTGGGTGACCTCGCCTTCAAGGTGCTGCCGCTGAACGCGAAACTCAAGATTGGTGTTCCTGCTATGGCGAACATCTTCTCCCAGTTTTCCGACCAGATTTCTAACGTGTACGAAGAGGGTAACGATAGAATTATCTATACCATTGAGCGTAGCCCCATTTGCTGGAACCGTACTGCCGACCGACCGGTTTGCTATGTGGCCCAGGGCCTGTTGCAGGAAGGTCTGCGCTGGGTGTCCGGGGGGCACGAATTCAAGGTAGACGAGCAAACCTGTATGGCGATGGGGGATGATATGTGTCGCTTCGTCATCTACAAGGAACCGATCAGCTAGCCACATTCATCGCTGATTGTTTGAAATCAACTGCAAAACGGCCCCATGTATGCACAGTGGGGCTTTTTGCATTGGTGTTCTTGCCATGCGTGCAATAGCAATCAGTGCTAGAATATATAGCCTGAGGTCATTTACACCGCACGTGACGAGGATTGCTGTATGCGATTAATGCGAATTTGCCTGACTATCGCTATATCTGTGCTGGGTGCTGCCTGCACCCTGACCAGTGACCCGGTGACCCCCACCCCCATCAGCACCCCCACGCCCATTATTACCGGGCGACCGTCCGTGACAATTGAATCGCCTGATGAGGGAACCGGGGTGATAACTGGCGATAACGTGCTGGTGAGCGCTACTGCCGAGGACGAGGGTGGTGTGACGAGTGTGCAGCTATTTGCCAATGATACGCTCGTCAAAACCGTGTCTTCAGAGTCCGTTGCCGGTGATCGGGTGCTGCCGGTGGTGCTGGACTACTCGCCGCGTGCTGCCGGGAATGTGACACTGGAGGTCATTGCGTTCCGGGGGACAGTCGCCAGCGACCCGGCCACTGTCAACATCACAGTACAGCAAGAAAGTACAGGCACCACAACCGGTTCGACCACAGGGAATACCACCGGCACATCTGGCGGTGGCCCGGTGATTGACCCGAACGACCCTACCTGCCGCATCCTCACCAATGTGAACCTGAACTACCGCACCGGCCCCGGCACAGACTTCGAACGGCTGGGGTTACTCATCGCCGGCACGCAGGTGCCCATTACCGGGCGGCTGGGCGATAATTCATGGTGGCAGGTGCAGGTCAGTTCCTTCCAGCAGGCGTGGGTCAGTGCAGAGTTCACCACGGAGTACGGTAATTGCGTCGGCATCCCGGTGCTGGCACCACCCACCACCCCCACATCAACCGCACCGACTGCCACCCCACCTCCCACGCTCACGCCAGAGCCATCCATCACGCCAACAATAACCCCTGTGCCGCCCACACCGCGCCCCGCAGACCTTGTCGTGAGCAGCATTCAGGGGCCACAATCGCTTACGCTGGCCGGTGGAACTGCCATCGGCACCTACAGTATTCAGATCACCAATGCCGGGGACAGCGCGACCGGCGCACAGTTTGCCAGCACGCTGACGTTGCTGCCGGGTGCCACAGAAAGCGAACTGGGTGTGATTGGCAATCTTGGTGCAGGGGAAAGTATTCTGCTCAACCGCCAGGTCACATTTACAGAAGCCGGGCAGATCACCCTGCAAGTAGAAGTAGACAGCGGCAGCGACATCAACGAAATTTCTGAAGTGAACAACACCAGCTCACTGGTTATTACAATTCAGGCAGGGGCCTGACGCCGAGAGTACGTTTATGAATATTCCACTCGTTATCATCGAATCACGAATCGGGTTCGCCATCTCGATCAAGCAGGCGCTTGAGCAAACAGGGCAGTTCAGGGTTGTTCCAATGGCGGATGCCTTCGCAGCGCTGGACTACATCGCACAGAACCCGGTGCGCGTTGTGGTCGTCGCTCTGAACATGCCGGAGTATCCCGGTGTAGCACTCATTCAGGCCATCCGGCAGAAGCAACCCGATGCATTCATTTATGCCAGCACATCGGATTCTCAAGTTGCTATCCAGGCGACAACGCTTAACATTGCTGGCCTGCTGGATAGTAATTATGCTGCCCGCCAGTTGCTGGATACACTCAACCGGGCACTACCAGAGTTAATGACCGCCAGCGAGATTCCTGTAGAACCGCCGTCACGTGTGCAGCTGCCCCAGCTCCCCGACGATAACATGCCAACCGACGCACTGTTCCAGCGGCTGGTAGACGAAGAACCACCCCGCCCCGATGCAAAGCACGGTGGTACCATCACCAACTTTATGCGCCGGGTAAGCGATGCTGAACTGAGTAATCTGCTGAACTCGCTGAGCGATGTGATCGACATCCCGGACGAACCGGTCAATAGCAATGATGACAGCGGTGATGATCCTGACATGACCGAAAGCGATACCCCCGCCCAGTACATTCTGGAGGACATCACCGAAGAAACGATGCCGTTTGAGGCAACGCCGTTTGAAACCTATCTGAAGCAACTGCGCAGCACGTTCGAGAACCATGTTGACCCGGAACCTGACTTTCTGGAAGGGAAAACGTTCGACGGACAGGACGACCAGCTTATCCAGACGACACAATCATCAGCGCCTGAACTGGAACGCATCGAGCAAAACCAGCAAGATCCCGAAACAGTTACAATTCACGGTCAGCCACTCCCGGACGAGCCAGAAACCCCTGATGCAGACTTGGCTGATGAGATAACTGTGCCCGAAATCCCTGGCGAAAGTGATGCTGAGCCAGAAGCCGCCCCGCCAGAAGATTCACCACAAGCCACGCAATCTGTTCCTCCTGTGGATGGTGACATCTGGGATTGGGGTGACGACGATGTTGAAGCTGTACCGGAAGACCCGCGCATTGCACAGATGGCCCTGCGTCTCACGCGCACTTCGCTGGAATCAACGGCGATCGCAACCCTGCTGATAGAAGACAGTGAGATCATCGCCAGTGATGGCGACCTTGCCGATACAGATGTCGAAGCCGTTACAGGCATCGTGCTTGGCAGTGTAGATACAATCAAGGATAACAGCGGTCAGGTACGGTTTATTGAGTTGCCAGTTGGCGGCCAGGATGCGCTTATTTACTCCCGGCATACGACCGATGAAGATTACATCATCAGCATGATTTTCCCTGGCGATACCACCATGACGGATATGCGCGTGCAGGCCCGTCGCCTTGCAGAGGCACTGGATGCTGTACCGGCCATACCACCGGAGGATATTGCCGACTTGCAGGTAAGCGAAGCTGGCGCTGACGATGTGCAGTCGCGCGGGGGGTTGCGACTGGAGGTTACTGCGCCAGTTGATGTTGGCCCGCTGGTACGGTACACGTTCGTCTGGCTCCCGCGTGACCCGAAATTCCAGATTGAGCACGCTGTTGCCGAGGCCATCAACTCCGGGTTGCGTATTCAACTGGGTGAGCGTGGCTGGGCTATTGAGGAGCTGGATGTAGAAGAAGACTACGTTTACCTCGTAGCAGGCATCCCCGGCGAAGAACCCCCGCAGAGCATCGCCCGCAACCTGCAAAAACGCTCTGCTAAAATTGCCAGCATCCAGCGTGACGACCTCAACCCGGAAAGCCTGTGGGCAGATAGCTATTTTGCCCTCGCACCGGGCCGTAAACTGGAATACCAGGAAATTCAGGGGTATATCCAATTCTGCCGGATGTGATCTGCCAGCGGTTGCGCTATAATCGCACAAACGTTCTTAAACAGACAGGAAACTGAGACTATGGCAGCACAGCCATTGTTCGTCATACTGGACGGCTACTCGATGGCGTATCGCCACTATCACGGCACCGCCAACCAGGGGTTGACCTCGCCGGAGGGTGAACCCACCGGGGCCGTGTATGGGTTCACACGCCAGATTCTTGACATTATGCTCAAAGACAAACCGAAGTATCTGGCAGTCGCCTTTGATACCGGGATGAGTGGCCGTGAGGTCATCTATGAGGAATACAAGGCGAACCGTTCACTGCCCCCGGATGACTTCGAGCCACAGGTTGACCGAATCCGTGAGGTGCTGGCAACGCTGAATGTTCCAGCGCTGGAACTATTCGGCTTCGAAGCAGATGACGTGATCGGCACGATGGTGCGCTGTGCAGAACGTGAGGGAGTACATTCGCGCATTGTGACCGGTGACGGCGACCTGCTGCAACTGATTACTGATAATGTGGATGTGTTGCTGATGCGTCCCTTTGGTGGCCCGAAAATTTACAACCGCGACGAGTTCCACAAAAAATATGAACTGGAACCGCACCAACTGGTTGACCTGAAAGCCTTACAGGGCGATAGCTCCGACAACATCCCCGGCATCAAGGGTGTGGGGGTGAAAACCGCAACCCCGCTGATTCAGCGATACGGTTCACTGGCAGATATTTACGCGCATCTGGACGAGGTGAAGGGTTCTGCACGTAAAAAGCTGGACAAAGGGCGCAACATGGCGTTCGTCAGCTATGAACTGGCCCGCGTCCGCACAGACCTGCCCATGCAGCTTGACCTTGCGGCATGTGTCACCCGTGAGTACGAAACCAGCGACGCTATCGACCTGTTTGAACAACTGGACTTCCGCAGCCTGATCCGGCGCTTGCTGAAGGCTGAGGACGAGGAACCCGCCCCGCCCACACAAACCTCAATGTTCGATATGGGTGAAGTGGACGTTGCCGCCGGAGAGTTTGAAGACACGGGTGAGTTCGCGGCAGCGGTTCATGCGGCTGATCTGGTGGAATCGGCGGCGGTGGTGAGCGAAGATGGCCTGCAAAAAGTGGTGGAGATGCTCAACAGCGCGTCTATCATCTCGTTTGATACAGAAACCACCGGCATTGATCCTGTTGCGGCTGAGCTGGTCGGGATTTCGCTGGCGGTAAACGGCGATACCGGCTACTACATTCCGCTGACCCACATCGACACCGAAGTTGAGCAACTACCGATTGAAACGGTCATCGAAGCTCTGCGCGGGCCACTCACCAACCCCGACATCCCCAAAGTAGCGCACAATGCATCGTATGATCTGGTAGTGCTGCGCCGCTATGGATTGGATGTGACGCCGATTGCCTTCGATACAATGATTGCTGAGTGGGTACGCGATAGTGCCAGCAATGATCTCGGACTGGGCAACCTTGCGATGCGACAGGGCCTGTTAACAGAGCGCGGCGTACTGATGCGGAGCATTACCGAGCTGATTGGTAAGGGCAAAAACCAGCGCACATTTGACACGGTTCCGCTGACGAAAGCAACGCCATACGCTGCGGAAGACGCTGCCATCACCATGAAGCTGGTCAAACCGCTGCAAAAAAACCTCCAGACATACGAAGCCGCTGTAAAACTGTTCCAGAACACCGAGATGCCGCTGGTGCCCGTCATCGCCACAATGGAACAGACCGGCGTGCTGCTTGACCGTGATTTTCTGGGAGAGATGAGCACACGTCTGGACAGTCTTCTGCTCGATCTTGAGCGATCCGTCCGCGAAATTGCCGGGAAAGACGAACTCAACCTGAATAGCCCCAAACAGTTGAGCGAACTACTATTTGACGACCTTGATCTACCGAAAAAGGGCATACGCAAAACAAAACTGGGCTACTCCACAGCAGCGGATATATTGGAGCGATTATATGAAGACACAAAACACCCCATCCTGCAAAAAATTCTGGAATACCGCGAACTGGCAAAGCTCAAGGGCACGTATGTAGATGCGCTGCCAGAACTCATTAACCCGGAAACAGGCCGCCTGCACACCAGTTTTAACCAGACGGGTACCACAACAGGCCGCCTGAGCAGCAGCAACCCGAATTTGCAGAATATCCCCATCCGCACGGAAATCGGGCGTGAGGTGCGGCAGGCGTTCATCACGCCGCCGGGTACAGTGCTGCTGGCCGTAGACTACAGTCAGGTAGAACTGCGGATTATGGCGCACATGGCCGATGAGCCGTACCTGAAAGCATCGTTTGAGCGTGGCGAGGACATTCACCGAGCAACAGCAGCCATCGTCAATGATGTAAACATCAACGATGTGACTATCGGGCAGCGTATTTTCGCCAAGCGCGTGAACTTCGGCATTCTATATGGCATGGGGGCGTTCCGGCTGGCCCGCGAAAGTGACCTGACACTGGCCGAAGCCGATGCGTTCATCAAAACGTACTTCGAGCGATTGCCCAACGTCAAAAAGTACATTGATGATACGAAGGAAAAACTCCGCGAAGATGGCTATGTGGAAACGCTACTGGGCCGCCGCCGCTACTTCGGTGATGTGCGCAAGATGAGCCGCAATGAGGCTAACCGCACCGAGCGCGAAGCGATTAACATGCCGATTCAGGGAACAGCCGCAGACATCCTGAAGAAAGCGATGATTGAACTATACAATCAACTGCAATCACGTGAACTGAGCGCAAAGATGACGTTGCAGGTTCATGACGAACTGGTACTGGAAGTGCCAGAAGACGAACTGGACGCAACAGTAGAACTGGTCGTAAACACGATGGAAAACGCCTACGACCTCACACCACGACTGCGTGCTAACGCGAAGGTAGGGCAGAACTGGCGGGAAATGAGGGAGGTAAACTGATTTCATCGTCAGTACGTAGTGAAAGACACGCTCTCATACAAAGGTTTAAGATGGCCTACTTGTGTTCACTCTCATTCTATGTTAGTGTATCTGTGTAGCGGAAGAAGTGGGCGTACCCCACTTTTTGCTTTACCGCTGGCAGTTCACTCCGGCGCAGTTCGCCATCCCGTCCACATCAACAATAACACGGTTCATGGTGCGCCCTGCGCTCTACTGTGCTGCGTATATTGTTGGCAGAGTTTCACATCAATAGCGAGAATCTATGAAAAACGAGTTCGAACTCGCCTTTAACGAAATCAAAAACCAGCGTGCTCTCCCGCAGGAAACCGTCATCGAGGCGCTGCGTACCGCGCTCATCTCGGCCTATCGGCGCTACTCTGGTGCCAGTGCTGCCCAGATGGTAGACGCGACCATTGACCCGGCCACAGGCCGCACAAAAATCCTCGTGGAAAAAGAGGTCGTGGATGAGGTCATCAGCCCCCTGACGGAAGTCTCCCTCGAAAAGGCGCGTTTTTATGAGCCAGAAGCCCAGCTTTTCGACACAGTAATGGTGCAGGTGGAAGGTACCACGCGGCAGTTCGGGCGCATCGCCGCCCAGACAGCCAAGCAGGTCATCCTCCAGAAGATCCGCGAAGCGGAGCGCAATACCCTGTACGAAGAATTCTCTGACCGTGAAGGCGACATTATCACCGGTACAGTGCAGAACGTAAACAGCAGTGTTGTTACAGTGAGCCTGGGCCGTGCGGAGGCTGTGATGCCCCGCTCACACCAGATCCCCGGTGAACGTCATCGCCAGCACGATAAGGTGCGCGTGTACGTGGTGGAAGTTAAGAAGACGAATAAAGGCCCACAGATTGTAGTGAGCCGTAGCCACCGCAACATGCTCAAGCGACTGCTGGAATTCGAAGTGCCAGAAATTTACAACGGCCAGATCGAAATCAAGAGCATTGCCCGCGAAGCCGGATACCGCTCCAAGGTAGCCGTTTTCGCCCTCCAGGAGGGTATCGACCCGGTAGGTGCCTGTGTGGGTATGCGTGGTATGCGTATCCAGAACATTGTGCGCGAACTGCACGAAGAGAAAATCGACGTTATCGAATGGCAGTCAGATCAGAAGCAGTTCATCTCCCGTGCGCTCAGTCCTGCGCGTGTCACTGGCGTGTACCTCGAAGATGACATGGAAACGGGCAAAACCGCAGTGGTCATCGTGCCAGACGACCAGCTTTCGCTGGCAATTGGCCGTGAAGGGCAGAACGCTCGCCTGGCTGCCAAGCTAACCGGCTGGCGCATAGACATCAAGAGCGTAGCCGAGGCTGTCTCCGATGCGCTGCGAGACATTGAGAAACCGCCGTTTGCCGCGTTGTACGAAAAACACGCTGATCTCATTGAAGAAGCCCAGCGCATTATGGCGAAGCGCGACGACAACCGTACCGTGATGCCAGAGGAGTACACCGCGCTTAACGAACTGGCAAACCTTGCGGAAACCGCACTATCTGAGCAGCGTGAGAAGGAACGCGAAGAACGCCTCGCAGAAATTGAGGCGGTTAAGGCTACTGTACCGCCCACACTGTTCGAAATTCCTATCGATCAACTGGATGCCTCGCCTCACATCCTTGCAAAACTGGAAACGCTGGAAAACGTAGGCGAAGTGATGTGGCGCTTCCTCATAGACGAGAAACACATCAGCAATATGCTACGCGGCCTGCCCATCAGCGCCTTCGAATCTGTCAAAGAATCACTTGACGATATTATGATGGCAGCCATGACTGGCGAACTGGATGTGGATGTGATGACCGCAGACGCTCCCGCACCAGAAGCCGAAGTGGAAGCAGAGGCAGCACCCGAAGTTGTGACAGAACCTGAGGCGGAACCAGCGGTTGAAACGACAGAAGTAGCACCGGAACCCGTCGCAGAGGCCCCGGCCACAGACAGTGAAGACACTGTGGAGGAAGCACCTGCACCGGTTGCAGCAGAACTCCCGGTAGCATTCCCCACAGACCTGCCCGATGTTGAAGAAGTTGTGATGCCCACGCCGCCGCAGCCCGTCCGTGAACCTGAACGCGAAAGGGAACCGGAGCCGGAGCCAGAAGCGAGCTTCGATGACGTGGACTTTGACGATATGGATGGTGATGAAGGCTCCCGTGGTAAGAAGAAGGGCAAGCGCAAGCGTCGCCAACTGGTGTATGATGAAGATGCTGGACGTGTTGTCTCCAAGCGTAAGCGCAAGGGTAACCGCTCTCGTGACAACTGGGAAGACTATCTGGGCTAGGCCCACAGTGGTGAACAACCATGACAGGCAAGCAACAACACCGGCCAAAGCACGTCCCACAGCGGACGTGTGTGGCCTGCCGTAGTAAATTCGATAAAAAATCGCTAACGCGGGTGGTACATACACCTGATGGATTGGTGATTGATGACACAGGTAAGCGTAGCGGGCGCGGCGCTTACCTGTGCAATGATGTAACGTGCTGGCAACGCGCGAACACGACCAGCATACTCGACAAGGCATTGCGCGTGCGCCTGCGAGAAGAGGACAAAACCGTGCTTACTACACGCCTTTCTAACCCGTCATGATTGGCGTCTATCAATTTGTAATTTACCCGATTTTTGCGATGAGGGCCGGACACTCCCCCGATAGTTGACTGTGTGCCCTGCCCTATCGCCCTGCATAACGGAGGTTATATGGCAGAAAAACAGGCAATCTTAGTACCGGACTATCTCACCGTAAGAGAACTTGCAGAGCTGATCGAAGCCAGCCCTATTGATGTGATGAAGAAACTCATCGCCAACGGTATCATGGCGTCCATCAACCAGCAAATCGACTACGATACCGCCTCCCTCATCATTGAGGAAATGGGCTTCGAGGCACAATCTGCTACCGAAGTCGCTGCACAGGAAGAACGCCAGAAAGCAGCAGAATCACAAACGTGGCGCAAAGTTTACGCACAGGAAAAGAAAGAAAACCTCAACCGGCGCCCGCCTATCGTTACCATTCTGGGCCATGTAGACCACGGCAAAACAACCCTGCTGGATACCATCCGCAAGGCCAACGTCGTAGATGGTGAAGCCGGTGGCATTACGCAGCACATCGGTGCGTACCGCGCTTACCACGACGGGCAGCAGGTGACGTTTATGGACACACCGGGTCACGAGGCGTTCACGGCCATGCGTGCGCGTGGTGCGCAGGGTGCGGACATTGCAATTCTGGTAGTGGCTGCCGATGACGGAGTAATGCCAACCACTCGCGAAGCGCTCAACCACGCGAAGGCCGCCGCAATCCCGATGGTCATTGCCATCACCAAGGTTGATAAATCCAACTCCAACCCGGAAATTGTTAAGCAGGGCCTTGCCGAACTGGAAATCGTCCCCGACGAGTGGGGCGGTGATACGATGTTCATCCCCGTGGCCGCACTCCAGGGCGACGGCATAGAAGAACTGCTGGAAGCCGTTCTGCTCGTGTCTGAAGACCGCGACATCGTTGCCAACAAGAAGTCGAAGCCGTCCGGTATCGTCATCGAGTCCGAGATGGAAAAATCACGCGGCGCGATGGTCACGCTGATGGTGCTCAATGGCACACTCAAGCGCGGTGATACCGTGCTGGTCGGTAGTACCTATGGCCGCATCAAAGCGATGTTTGACGAAAGCGGTAAACAGGTCAAAGAAGCAGGGCCATCCACACCGGTCAAGGTCATGGGCATCAACGATCTGCCGGATCCGGGTGAGCCGTTTGAGTGGGCCAAGAGCGAAAAAGTTGCCCGTGGCATCATTGGTGAGCGCGAAGCCGACGAAGTGCGAGCCGCACAGAACCGCCGCCCATCGCTGGAAGAACTGTTCGCCCGCTTTGAGCAGGGTGAGGCGAAAGAACTCAACGTTATCCTGAAAACGGATGTACAGGGTTCCATCCAGCCGATTGTCGAAGGTCTGGAGCAAATCAGCCCGAAGGATGGCAGCGGCATCAAGGTGAACATTCTCGCGTCCGATATTGGCAACGTCAGTGAATCGGATGTAAATCTTGCCAGCGCCTCAGAAGCGATTATCATCGGCTTCCAGGTAGATGTGGACAATGCTGCCGAACGTACCGCCACCAGCCTCGGCGTTGATATTCGCAAGTATGACATCATCTATAAGCTGTTTGAAGATGTTGAACTCGCGCTCAGTGGCCTGCTGGAACCGGAGTATGCAGATCGCGTTATCGGCCATGCTGAAGTGCGCCAGGTGTTCAGGATTTCACGTGTGGGTGCCGTTGCTGGTTCCTATGTGCTGGATGGCGAAATTCTGCGTAAGTCTTTCGCACGGGTGCTCCGTAACGATCAGGTTATCGTTGAAAAAACCGATGTCAGTTCGCTCAAGCGTGAGCAGGATGACGTGCGTGAGGTTCGTGCTGGTTTTGAGTGCGGTATCTCGCTATCGAGCTTTAATGACTTCGAGGAAGGCGACATCATCGAATTCTTCGTTACCGAGCGCGTCAACTAGCGTGCTACAGATACACATGGCATGGCGGGCTTGCCCCGCCATGCCCCACCGGAGCAACAATAATGAGCATTAAACAGGAACGCATGGCAGAACGCATCCGCCAGATCATGAGCGAACTGCTGATGCGCGAAGTGTCTGACCCGGCCTTGCAGGGCGTTACCGTCACCGAGGTCAAAATTGACCCGGAGATCATGTTTGCGCGTATTTACGTCAATGCGCTGGGCGACGAAAGTCGTAAGGGTGAGGTGATGAGTGGACTTGATCGGGCCAGCGGCTTTTTACGCCGCGAGATGTCGAAACGCATCCGTGTGCGCAGTGCCCCGGAAATACGTTTTCTGTGGGATGAAGGGCTTGAGCAGGCCAATAAGGTTGAGCAGCTTCTGAACAATCTGGACATCCCGGAACCGGTTGAGGACGAAGAAGAAGCTCTCACAGTTGATCTGGACGATGTTGATCTTGACCCATATGGTGACGATGACGACGAATGGAACATGTATGACGACAAGCAGGCTTGAGTGGGAAAAAGCTGCGCAGGCCATCACGGACGCAGAGAGCATTCTCATCGTCACGCATATAGAACCAGACGGCGACGCGATTGGCTCCATGCTGGGGCTGGGGCACACGCTGATGGCAATGGGCAAACAGGTGCAGATGGCTGTGGACGAGGGCGTCCCCGGTTTTTTGCAGTGGCTCCCCGGCACAGATGCCATATACCCGAAAATCACCGTGGGTGAGTGGGATCTGATGATCTCCACCGATGCCAGCGACGAAGCACGCTCCGGCAAGGTGGGTGCCTATGGCCGCGAACACGCAAAACAGGTCATCAATCTGGATCATCACGCCACCAACACGATGTTTGGTAATATTTTCCTCGTGATGGGGGAGGCAGTCTCGGCAACAGAGGTGGTCTACCGGCTGTTTGAACACATGAACATTACGGTTGATAGCCGTGAGGTGGCGCTGCCACTGCTCACCGGGCTGGTAACGGATACAATGGGCTTTCGCGTTAGCAGTGTGACTGCCGAAACCATGCGCATTGCCCACAAACTGATGGAGACCGGCATTTCGCTCTACGAAGTGATGGCCCGCACGCTGGAAAGCAAACCCTACAGCGCAATCCAGCTATGGGCGCAGGTACTCCCGTCCATTGAACTGGACAACGCCATTGTATCGCTCAATATTCGCCGTGAAGACTTCGCCACTATCCGCATGAAAGACCCGTCAGATGCGGGGCTGGTCAGTCTCATCAACCAGATAGACGAGGCTATGATTGCCATTATCTTCACCCAACTGGAAGGCGAGCGCGTCAAGCTGAGTATGCGCAGCAAAAAGGGCTATGATGTGGGCATCGTTGCGAAACTACTGGGCGGTGGGGGGCACACGCAGGCTGCCGGGGCCACTTTAGAGGGTACACTACCCGAAGTCCGGGCGCATGTTTTGCCTCTGCTTAAAAAAGCAGTGGCGGAAGGCGAACTGCTCCTTGCCTGATGCAGCCCCCTTCGGCTTTCTGAACATCAACAAGCCACCCGGTATCACCAGCCACGACGTTGTGAGCAAGGTGCGCCGGGTATTCGGCATTAAAAAAGTCGGGCACGCCGGTACGCTGGATCCGCTGGCAACCGGCGTGCTGATTTTGTGTGTGGGCAAAGCCACCCGCCTCAGCGAATACGCCATGCACCAGACGAAAATGTATCGTGCGACGGTCAAACTCGGCGCGACGACGACGACCTACGATGCAGAGGGTGACATCGTAAAGCAAAAAGACGCCACGCACATCACACAGGCAAGTGTGGAAGCGATACTGCCACAGTTCACTGGCGATATTGAGCAGTACCCGCCGATGTACAGCGCCATCAAACAGG
>JBCCQC010000009.1:0-19620 GCA_039024535.1 Chloroflexota bacterium | reverse complement strand
CCAACGACGATAGCGAGGAAAATACCTGCCATACCGTACACGATCCAGATGTAGGGCAGCAGCGAGAGTTTTTCCTGTACTTTGCGCCCGATAACGAGGTAGAGGGCGACCGTTACTGCGCCGAGTGTGGCAAGGGAAGCCCCCAGCAATGTGTTGCCGGTTGTGATGTCGGTCACTGGCCCCCCGGAGGGGATGGCGACCAGAAAGCCGCCGATAATTGTAATGCCGAGACCAACCAGCAGCATTTGCTTGAGCCGAACCCGCAGCACGAACATTTCCAGCAGGGCTGTCCAGATGGGTACTGTGGTTACGAGTGTAACGCTGATGAGTACGGTTGTGTGTTCCAGTGAGGAGATCCACGCGGCGAAATGTACCGCGAGGAAAAACCCGGATGCGACCATCAGCAGCAGGTCTGTGCGGGAAATCTGGCGAATTTCGCCTGTGTGGTGGCGCAGCGTTACTGGCGTGAGTAATGCTGCGGCCATGACCATCCTTGCCCCGGCGATCAGTATAGAAGGCATACCGGCGGCCTGTGCGTAGCGAATGAAGATTGCCGCCAGTGAAATGGATATGACCCCGATGACGAGGAAGGCATATACGCTGGTGCGGTTGGTTTGTGGTGTGGTGGGGGCCTGTGCAGCGGACATGGTTGTCTCTTTCCTGAAATGGGTTTATCTGGCCCTGTGCAACTGCCGGGGAATTAATACCCGATTAGAACACAGGTGAAATGCAGACAAAATCGGGTTATTTTTCGGGTTGCAGCGCGTTTTCTTAGACTGTACAAACACAGGTCAGCTAAGATACAACTCGTTAGCGATTATGCAAAGCACCAACTCACTAAGGAGAAATACTACATGGCTTTTGAACTCCCTGATCTCCCTTATGCAAAAGATGCCCTTGAGCCGCACATCGACGCGCAGACGATGGAACTGCACCACGATAAGCACCATGCTGGCTACACCAAGAAGCTAAATGCTGCTATTGAAGGCACGGACTGGGACAGCAAGTCTATTGAGGAAATCCTCGGCGCTCTGGATTCCCTCCCGGCAGATAAGCAGACCGCAGTGCGCAACAACGGCGGCGGCTTTGCCAACCATGCGCTGTTCTGGGAAACGATGGGGCCGGATGCGGGTGGCGCACCGGAAGGCGACCTTGCCGCAGCGATTGACAGCGCGTTTGGCAGCTTTGATGCCTTCAAGGAAAAGTTTGAGTCCGCAGCAAAGGGCCAGTTTGGGTCTGGCTGGGCATGGCTTTATGTTGAAGGTGATGGCAGCCTTGCTGTGACTTCTACGCCGAACCAGGATACGCCGCTGATGGAGGGTAAGACCCCGATCCTTGGCCTGGACGTGTGGGAGCACGCCTATTACCTGAATTACCAGAACCGCCGCCCGGATTACGTTGCTGCCTTCTGGAATGTGGTGAACTGGAGCAAGGTTGCAGAGAAGTTCGCTGCTGCGAAGTAAAACCAGCGGTCTGACATGTTGAAGACGTAACACCTGTCATATACATTCAACACCCAAAAGGCGCTACAATGTGTAGCGTCTTTTTTTTGATTCCATAACCTGACGCAAGGAGTAAAGATTGTGTCTGAAATAGAATATCGCGTAGAAATTGACTCTATTGGTGAGGTTCACGTCCCGAAAAATGCCTACTATGCCGCGCAGACGCAGCGTGCTGTAGAAAACTTCCCGGTCAGTGGCCTTAAGCCGTACCCGGCCTTTGTGTGGAGCATGGCGACGATCAAGCGTGCGGCGGCTGAAGTGCATAAAGACCTGGGCCTGCTGGAAGCTGAACTGGCTGATGCTATCATTCAGGCTGGCGACGAGATCCGCGCAGGCCAGCACCATGAACACTTCGTTGTAGACCCGTTCCAGGCCGGTGCCGGTACCAGCCACAATATGAATACGAACGAAGTGATGGCAAACCGTGCCAGCGAAATCCTCGGTTTTGCGCTGGATGCCAGCGACAAGCCGGTTCACCCGAATAACCACGTGAATATGGCGCAGAGCACCAATGATACGATTCCAACGGCAATTCGGCTGGGTGTGCTGTGGAAGCTGGATGAATTGCTGGCGGTTTTGCAGGCGTGTGCGGATGCGCTGAATGAGAAGGCTGCTGAGTGGGACGATGTGGTGAAGAGTGGCCGCACGCACCTCCAGGATGCGGTGCCGGTGCGCCTGGGCCAGGAGGTGGGCGCGTGGGCAAAGGCTATTGAGCGTAACATGGAGAAGATCAAGTTTGCGGCAGAGGGGCTGCGCCGCCTCGGTATTGGGGGTACGGCTGCCGGTACTGGCCTGAACGCTCACCCGGAATATCACGCACGGATGGTGAAGAAGCTGAGTGAACTCACTGGCTTTGAACTGTATGAGAGCGATAACCTGTTTGAGTCCATGCAGTCTATGCAGGACGCCGTGTTCTTCTCCAGTTCGTTGCGCACCGCCGCCCAGGACTTCACGCGTATTGCCAATGATATGCGTTTGCTTTCCAGCGGCCCGACCACCGGCCTTGCGGAGATTACCATGCCGACTGTGCAGCCCGGTTCTTCTATTATGCCGGGTAAGGTAAACCCGGTACTGGCGGAGATGCTGAACCAGGCCATGTTCCACGTGATGGGCAATGACCATGCGGTTGCGATGTGTGGGCAGGCGGGCCAGCTTGAACTGAACGTGATGATGCCGATTATTGCGCATAACCTGAACGAGATGATGATTGTGATGACTGGCTCTGTGAGTGCGTTTACGGATAAGGCCGTGCGTGGCCTCATCCTTAACCGGGAGCAGGCGGAGGGCTGGCTGGCGAACAATCCGATTCTGGTGACGGCGTTGAACCCGATCATCGGCTACAACAACGGCGCGGCAGTCGCCAAGAAAGCACTTGCAGAGCGCAAGAGCGTGCGCCAGGTGGTGCTGGAAATGGGCCTGATGGACGAAGACGCGCTGGACAAGGCACTGGATGCGCGTGCCATGACCGACGGCGGCATCGTCACATAACTATGAAACGTCTGTGGGTGGCCCTGCACGCAGGGTTGCCCATAGTTATGAAATATTTTTCATAATTGCAAGTAGTTTATCAGTTGATTAACTGTTGTTTATCCCTTAGCTTTGATCTCTACGAAAAAGAAGCATTGGGAAGCCGACTATGGTTAAGATTGGTGAGCGTATTTACGAGGCAGGTGATGACCTGCAATTTGAGGCCGTCGCTTTTGGTACTGGTGAACCGGTACCCTGTGAGAGCACCATCCGTGCGCTGGCGGGCGGGGGGTTTTATGGCAAGGTGTTGATTTTTGATGATTATGTGATCAAAACCGCTATGCCCGACCCGTGGCATCACTTCTGGCGTACCGCGAATTTTCGTTCGCCCGTTTTTCCACCTCAAGCCAGTGAAGCCGCAGCCCGCCTTGACCATCTTGCCATGCAAATTATCCACCTGACGATTTCAGTGTTCAGTGAGGGGGAGATATATGCGCCACGTTCGCTGGGATATACGTGGGTAGAGAGTGTCGGTTATGCTCAGATTATCGAACGTATGACAGGCCGTGGTGTGCGCTTTGATGTGGATGGAGAGAACAGTCGTTTTGCTGCTGCGCGTGAGCAAATCTGGCAGTATGGGCTGGCACTGGGTATTGAACACGCGGCACAGGTTCACCCGCGCAACCCATTTGGCAAGCCTAACCTCTGGATAGGCCCGGATGACAGGATGATCTGGCTGGATACCCTGCCGGCTATTCCACATACGGGTTTTGTGTTGCCGGCCTTTTACTTCCGCTTCCACAGGGAGGTGCGCGAGACGATTGGTAAGGGTGGGCTGACTTTTAACCGTATCCACACATCGCAACTGCGTGAGTACATCGCGGAACACCCCGGTTTTGATGCGAGTGATGGAATAACGCTCGATAGTTACCTTGACGAGTATGATCGCGTTATGGTGGAGTATGAGGAGGAGCAGCGCAGGCCTGTGCATGTGCAGACGGCTGATGATGCATTAAAGCGTGGGACTATCGACACGGAGCGTGGGGAAAAGCTGCGACAATCGCGCTGGCTGTATCGGTTATATATGGTGTCGATACTGTCAGGCTTGCTCGTGGGTAGCTTTCTCGACTTTCTGAAAGAGAGATGGGTTGTTCGTATTTTTATCAACCCGGAGTCCAGACGCAATTTTATCCGCTTTTTCCGGGATCGAGAGTACCGCAAGGATAAAACCCTCGAAGAAACAATCATGCGTGGCGTTACGAAAGCGTATGAGCACGGTGTGCTGAACGAGAGTGAATGCCAGCGGATATGGCAGAGCTTTGAAGCGTGGGCACACCAGGAGCAGATGCGACGGCTGGCAGTGGCTTACCTGTTTTTGCAAACGACTTTTCTTGTTTCTGGTGTGGTGGTGAACTCTTTATCTATCATGATTGTGGGCAGCGCCCTGCTACAGGATGATCCCCTCCGCTGGGTTGCTGTTGGTGTTGTGGTTGACTGGGTGTTGCCGCCGGTCATCCGTGCGTTGCTGGTATTGCTCGTCTGGTTGCGCTTGCGCATCAATTTGCGGGTTCTGTTGCTGGTTGCGATGATACCGAAAGTTGGCTCTTATCTTGCGGTTGCTGCTGACCTCAGCCATCGGTTCGGAACCCAGTCCGAGCAGATTGAGCAGATATGGCACTATAGCAAGCGTTATCTCATCTCAACCCTTTCGCGGTTACTGCGCCCGTGGGGTGGGTGGAATACTGACCTTGAAGAGCGGCTGTGGCGGGTGATGTTTGCGCGTTTCTGGTAGGTTCTGGCAATTTCTTAAACGTCAGTGGTTGTTAAAGATTCTACTGATCTCGGCCAATCGCTGACACTTGCTGCATTCGCAAGCATCTGTTGAGTAGTATCCGTTTATGCAGTATACTCTGCGCTTGATTGGGTTCATGTTGATACAGGGTTAATTTTTCCTTTGACCGAGAAGCTGGGCAACTACGAAGTACGAGAACGATTGGGACGTGGCGGTATGGCTGAGGTGTACCGGGCGTATCACCCCAACCTTGATCGCTTTGTGGCTATCAAACTGCTGCACGCCTTCCTTGCAGAAGATGATGAGTTCCGCGTTCGGTTCGAAAAGGAAGCCCGAAACATCGCTAAACTCAAGCACCCTCATATTGTGCAGGTGTATGACTTTGATTATGCACCTCAGCGCGATAGTTACTATATGGTCATGGAGTTGATTGAGGGCGAAACGCTAAAAGACCGCCTGTTTGACCTGTCTGAACAGGGTAAAAAGCCAGATATTGATGAAACCCTGCGTATGGTTTCAGAGGCTGCGAGTGCTCTTTCTTATGCCCATGCGCGTGGGATGATCCACCGCGATGTGAAGCCTGCCAACCTTATGATTGACCTTGAAGACCGGGTGGTGTTGACGGACTTTGGCATTGCCAAAATGCTGGATTCCAAGCAACTGACGGTCAGCGGGGGTATGATTGGCACACCAGCGTATATGTCGCCAGAGCAGGGCCTTGGTGAGGCCGGTGACGAGCGCAGTGACCTGTACTCGCTGGGTGTGATTATGTATCAACTGCTGGTGGGGGATTTACCCTACGATGCTGAGACGGCGCTGGGCGTCATACTGATGCATGTGAATGATCCTATTCCTGATGCTCGTGCTTTTAACCCGGATGTGCCCCCTGCTGTGCAGGACATTGTGAACCGGGCGATGGCAAAAGACCCGGATACACGCTACCAGAGTGCTGATGAGATTGTTGCTGACATCGAAAAGTACCAGCAGCGTAGCGTAACGCGCCCTACGGCCCTGTTCCCACCGGGGACACCCCGGCCAGTCGTTGCGCCGACCCCCAGCTTTGAACCGGTTGAACCGGCAGGTAATGGTGGCGGTGTTTCTGAACCACCTCAGGCGGCTTTGCCGTCGCCAGAGCCGGAGCCAGAGAGGACAGCGAGCCGCTCCAGCAGTGTGTGGCTGGCTGTTGTGAGTATTGTGGGGCTGCTATTTGCGGCTGGCGGCGGGTATGTGTATGCTGCGCGAGATGGGCTGATTACAGACTTTACTGGAGTAATTGCACCGGCAGTAGCTGTTGGAGAGTTATCCAGTACTCCCACGGTGACGCAAACCCCGTCTGTTACGCCTACACAAACGCCCAATTTGATTGAAACACAGGCGGCATTCGCACAGCAGGCCCTCAGTGAAACCCCCGGTACTGCTACACCGACAGACCTGCCAACTGAGACTGAGATGGCATCGCCAACGGCATCTGCTGTCCCTGCCTCCCCCACGCCCGTCAGTGAACCCACGGAAACTCATACTCCGTCACCGTCGCCCAACGCATCGTTGACGGCAGCGGTATTGCAGACGGCTACTATAGAAGCCTGTGACTTTGACTATGCTATCGTGGAGCAAATTCCACCTGACGGCCAGGAAGGGGATTTCTTCCGTGTGAACGAACCCTACACGCGCGAGATCACTTTCCTGAATACAGGTACATGTGAGTGGGGAGAGAATGCCTCGCTGACGTTTGTACAGGGTGAAGACTTTGAGGTGGGGACGCGGGTTTTCATTCGGGATTCCGTGCAGATTGGTGAGGAATTTACCCTGATGTTTGAGGGCACTGCACCGTCACAGGGGAGTGTAGACCCGATTGTGGGTACGTGGCAGCTACGCACACGCGGACAGTTGCCGATTGGTGAAGCCTTTGACATCAGCGTTATGGTGTTTGACCCCGGAAGCTGATCGTGTGTTGACCGGCCCAATAGTTGTATGTTTGCTATGCTCCATAGAAAATATCAACCTCACGACAGGATATGCGTAGATGTCACAGGAACAGTGGACAGCGGTGGATGCTTACTTTGATGGCCTGTTTATTGGTGAGGATCCCATACAGGAAGCGGTTCTGGCCGATAGTGACGCGGCTGGATTACCGAAGATCAATGTTGCGCCTAACCAGGGTAAATTGCTGATGCTGCTGGCGCAGATTCAGGGTGCGAAAGCTATTCTTGAGGTCGGTACGCTGGGAGGTTACAGCACCATCTGGCTGGGGCGGGCGTTGCCAGCAGACGGTCATCTGGTTACGCTGGAGTACGATCAAAAACATGCTGAGGTGGCACGTAAAAATATTGAACGTGCGGGTATGACGGATAAGGTTGAGGTTCGCGTGGGGCTGGCGGTTGACCATCTGGCGGGGTTGGTTGATGAAGGCCACGATCCGTTTGATATGATCTTTCTGGATGCGGATAAGGTGAACTATCCCAACTATCTTACGTGGTCACTCAGACTATCGCGGCCCGGTACGTTGATTGTGGCTGATAATGTGGTGCGGGACGGTGAGGTCGTTAACGGCGGTTCCGATGATGAGAATGTGATCGGGGTGCGGCAGTTCAGCCAGATGCTGGCCGAGGAACCCCGTGTGGATAGTATTGCGCTGCAAACTGTGGGCAGTAAGGGCTACGATGGTTTTGCGCTCATCCGGGTAAGGTGATAGAGAATACCCCTGTTCACATTGCACAGGGGTAGTGATATTCGATGGTGTTGTGTGAGATGTGCTACGCGGGGATTTTTTCCTGTGCGCCATCCAGAACTGCGTGTGCTTCGTCCATTGTGCTGACGATGGCAACCGGGCAATTGACGACAGGCATGAAGTAGCCGGGGTTGACGAGAATGATGCGTTCGACGTTGGCGGTGGCTTTTGCTTCGTCTACGGTGCGCCCCCGTGCAAAACGCATGGGTGGTGTTTTTGCACCGTCCAGATTCATGATAAGCTGAACAGGGTGCTGGCGACCGTTGAGCATGACTTCGAGTGCTTCGATGCTGTGGTAGTACGCCTGAAGCGTCCAACCTTCCTCAAAGATCTGGTGCAGTACGTTGTTGTCGTTGTCGTCCCAGCGCAGTCGGATGCTCATTACGTTACTCCCTGTATTGAAAAGCTTAAATAATCTGTTTTCTTCCATCCTACGGTAGTTCTCAACGGATTGTCAATCAATCCGTGGGTAAATTATACAAATTTCATGGTGTTTTTACATGTGTTTTGCACAAATTTACCTGAGTATACTATCAGTGTACTATTTTTCATTGAGAAAGTCTGTAGCTACCATCACTGAAAAAATGTGTCTGAATGTACATAATAATTCACAAAAAAAATCGTCAGATGATTCTCTGTGCGCCACGAAGTACCCTTCACGCCTGTTGCATTTTCTCATAGTATGGGGGCTGATGCAGTTAGATTATGTAAGGTATCTAAAGGTTCCAGCTTCTACTTTCCCGCATTCTATGATCGTTGTTGTTGAAAGATGGGAGTAAGACCCTGATGCAAATTAAACGAGACTATTCCAGACCTTTCTTCAGTAGCCGGCGCAACAGTGGCCGTGGGCAGCTTTTGCTGGGGTATTTCCTGTTCCTCGGGTTGCTGGGGATTGTGGTATGGTTGCAGTTCGGGCGGTTGCAGCTTGTTGCGCTGGATGCGATTGGCATGGCCCCGACAGCGACACCATTCGCCAGTGAGTATGCTTCACGGGGTTATGAGGCGTTCCTTGCCGGGGACATGGAGGAAGCCGCTTTCCTGTACGAGCAGGCTATGCGCCAGCAGCCAGATAACCTGAGCTATGGTTACGAATACGGACGGATGCTGGTGGAACTGGATCGTGCACAGGAGGCTATTGCGGTTGCCGACCAGATGATTGCTGTGGGCGGCAGCACAGACCCGCGCGGCCATGCGCTGAAGGCGTGGGCGCTGGTATGGGAGGGTGACTCTGCGGCGGCTATCCCGGTGGCAGTGAGTGGGCTTGAGATTAACAGCAACTATGCGCCGCTGTATGCTGCGCGTGCGCGTGCGTATACCAACATCGGGCGCTGGCAGCAGGGTATTGCCGACGGCCAGAAGGCGGTTGATATTGACCCGATGGATCCTGATGCGCACCGGGCCTATGCCTATGCGCTCATCTGGGTGGGCGAGCGTGAGCGTGCGATTGAGCAGCTTGAGATGGCGATTTCTTTGAACCCGAACTTCACCCCGCCATACTTCGAACTGGCCCTGAACTATCTGGCGCTGAACCGTGACTCGATGGCAATTGCGACCTATGAGCGGGTGCTTTCTATGGAGCCGCGTAATGAGCGGGCTTTCCTGCGTTTGTGCGAGTCTTATTTTAAGATCGGGCAGAATGACCAGGCACAGGGCTATTGTGAAGACGCGCTGGAAATTGATGGGCAGTATCCGCAGGCACACCGCCAGCTTGGTATGGTGAAGTATAACCGCCGCAACTACGAGGGCGCGATTGAGTCATTTAATGCGTGTGTGGACTCTGGCGGAGAGGAAATCCAGTGCTGGTACCTGCGTGGGCTGGCACATTACTACCTGGGCCAGTGTGATGACGCATGGGCGGTGCTGGAAGATGCGCTCAAGCAGGTGTCGGATACATCCGACAATCCACGTCCGGCAGATGACCCGGTGGTTTCTGCAATTCGGGAGGGGTTGCGCCTGACGACCGTTTCCTGTGCGCGGTACAGTGGCCGTGCTGTGCCCACTGCCCTGCCCCCCACTCCGATTCCACCCACGCCCATCGGCGGGTTTTAGGCAGCCACATGGGAAAGCTATTGTCTGGCTTTCCTGTTTCCCTGTTCACGAGCGCAGGTATCCATCAATGTATCTCAAGACACCCAAACGCTACTCTGTAAAACGCCGCAAACGCCACCTGTTTTCGTTCCGGCGGCTGTTGTTGCAATTTGTGGCGCTGGTGCTTATTGCCGGGGGTATTTACCTCTACCGTGAGCGTGAGCAGTTTGCGCCTGTGATCAGTTCACAGGCAGAAGACCTGCTGGCACAGGGCGGCGAGATGATAAGCACGATGACAGCACCAACCCCTATGCCGACAGAAAACCCGGTGAATGTGGTGAACCGTGCCGATGCCAACTGGTATGGCGGACGTGTGGAGGATGCGATTGCTGATTATGAAATGGCGACCGGGATGCTGCCCAATGATGTAGTCACGCATTATCGCTATGCGCTGTCCCTGATTATTGACGGGCGCTATAATGCGGCGCTGGAGGCTGCTGAAGATGCCATTACCGCAGACCCGTATGCATCGAATGCGTGGGCGGTGATGACGCTGGCCCAGACCCGTACCGGCGACCCCGGCGGGGCGATTGCCAGTGGTTTGCACGCGCTGGAACTGAACGAAAACAATCCGCGTGCCTATGCCTTCCTCAGTGAAGCATACTTTGAACTGGATTTGTTCCAGCGGGCAACGGATGCTGCCAATACTGCCGTTGAACTTGGCCCGGAGAGCGCAGAAGCGTATTTTGCCCGCGCACGTGTGCAGCAGTTGATTGCATTTGACCGTGAAGCGGCCATTGCGGACTACCAGACAGCGTTTTCGCTGGCGTCTTACTGGACAGATGCTGCGGTGGCTGCTGCCGAACTGGAAGCGATTTACGGCGACCCCACGATTGCTGTAGGTATTCTGAATGAGGTGAAGGACGCCAACCCGGATAACAGCGCGGTGCTGGGCGCACTCGGCAATATCTACTATCGTTATGTGGGCGATCCCAACCAGGCAGCAGATACGCTGGCCCGCTGCGTGGAAGTGAACCCGAACAACGATTACTGCCATTACATCTACGGGCGTGTGCTCATCCAACTGGAACAATACGGGCAGGCGGCAGAAATGCTGGATGGCGCGGTGCGCCTGCTGGCGAACAACGAACAGGTAGACCCTTATTACAACTACTGGGCCGGGGAATCACAGATTTATATGGGGAACTGCCCGGCGGCACTGGGCTACCTGCGCCCCGGCTATGAAGAAGCAGTTGAAGTGGGTGATGACAGCGTGGCGGAAAGCCTGCAACTCTCGATTCGGGAGTGTGGGGGCACGATTGGCGGTGTGGCACTGCCCACCCCCACACCGGAGGCCGCCACTGAGGAACCTATCGCTCCGGATGCATAACGTCAGTTCAGGCCCGCACCCAGGCTCACCACGCCGGGGTCAGCGGGCTGGTTCATCTCAAAGAAATAATAATCCATGATGTCGCGGGCAATCGGTGCTGCTACTGCGGAACCCTCACCTGCGTTTTCTACCATCACTGTCACCACAATTTCCGGGTCATCTGCCGGGGCGTAGGCCGTGAACCATGCGTGGGGCAGGGTGCCTTCGCCGGGGGCCTGCGCTGTACCCGTTTTACCGCACACGCGCACGCGCTGTGTTAGCCGCGAGTTGCGAAACTGGTATTCTGCGGTGCCGTACTGCTCGTTGGGTACGTCGCACATGCCCTCCTGCGTGATGGTGATGGCCTCTGCGCTCAGGTCAAGCTGGTGTAGCAGTTCCGGCTGCAATGTGTAAGACGGTTCCTCGCCAATAAGACCGGCCCGCATGACAAGCTGCGGTTTGTACATCATGTTGGGGTTGGCGACGATGGCCGTCATTCGGGCGATTTGTAGCGGTGTAATGTCTATGTCCTGGCCGATGGACATGTTTACGCTGCGGCTGAACGACCACGACAGGCCGTAGTTATCGCGCACAAAGTCTGGCCCGGCTATCAGGCCGGGGTTTTCTGGCAAATCGGTGATCCCGGAGAAGGTGCCCAGCCCCATGCTGTTAAAATATCCGGGCATCAGGTTCGGGTCTACAGCGTCCATCTGATAGCCCACTTCGTAGTAGAACGGGTTGCAACTCTGCGCCAGTGCGGTACGGACAGAAACCAGCCCGTGGCCCTGTGGCAGCCAGTCCTGGCGGACAAAGCCCTGTTCGCGGTTCCAGATGCCGATGCAGCTATAACGCTGTGATGGTTCGTAGATGCCGGCGTCAACAATGGCAAGTGTGCTGGCAATTTTCATCACACTGCCGGAGGTGTATGTGCCCTGTGTGACGCGGTTTAGCTGTGGGGTACGCGGGTTGTTCTGTACGCGCTCTACCACCACATCGGCGGCCTCGCGGCCAATCGTGGGGAAGGGGATGAAGGCGTTTGCGTCGTAGGTGGGGAAGCTGACCATTGCCAGTACTTCGCCGGTCTTCGGGCTGATGACCACGGCGGCTGCGCCTTTGCTGGCGGGTGCCCAGTCATCGGCGTTATCGCGGTACACATCGGCAATGACGTTTTGTGTGTGCGCCTGCAACCCGCTGTCTATCGTCAGCCACACGCTGTGGGCAGGGCGTGGCGGGTTATCGGCTACGATGCGTACTACGTCGTTACCCTTCACGATGGAAAGTGTGCCGCCGGGGGTGCCGCGTAACGTTTCGTCCCACGTGGCCTCAATGCCGCTCTGCCCGATAATTGAGTCCTGGCTGAAACCCGCTGCCCGAACCGTGTCTACCTGTGCGGGTGTGGCATAGCCCACATACCCCACAATATGGGGCATCAATGTACCGTCGGGGTAACGGCGCGTGCTGAAGCTGCCGAACTCGGCGTCGCATTCACGTTGCAGGCGTGCTTCATATTCCAGATAGGCGGCGGGTTCCAGTACTCCTACCTCGGTGAGCCAGTTGAACCCGGCCTCATCAAGCGTTTCGGTGATGGTGGTGCGGTCTTCGTCCAGTGCCTCTGTGAGAGAGCCAATACATGCTTCCCGGTTGGGGATATTGCCGGGGATGAGGTTCACCGTTACCATGCGCCCGTTCTGGTCGGCCAGCACTTCGCCGCTGCGGTCGTAAATGTTGGCGCGGCGTGGAATACTGCGCTCCAGCCGGAGTGCGCCGCCGTCGGCCAGTTCGTTGAAGATGTCGGCGGCTGTCCATGCCACGCGCCACTCACGGTCTACCGGGTCGATCACAATGCGCATCTGGCGCAGTTCGTCGGTAAACTCGCCCACAATCAAGGTTTCGAAGGTGACGTTGTAGCTGAGCAGGGCTACCGTGGGTTGTTCGCGTTGCAGGGCCATAATGTTGTAGCTCAGGCCGAGCAGTGTCATATCGGCGGCTACATCTTCATACAGCGCGATGAAATTATCTGCGGGGGTTTTATCACGGGAGGCAAACGCAGTGAGGCTGTGCATGGTGGCGTAGTCCTGCTGCACCCAGCCCTCTAGAAATCGCCGCGCGGCATCTTCGGCACCGTTCAGGTTGTAGTCTTCTGGCAGGGGGGTGGGGAACAGTGTTGGCAGTTGTGCCGGTTCCATTTCGGCACCCTGTACCGGGGCACAGGCGGCAATTGCCAGCACACAGACGAGCATCAACAGATGGCGAACACGCACAGTAAAAACCTCAACGGCTCCGAGTGATCTGCGTTTATTGTATGGCGAACGGGCATATGAAACCAGCCAGTGCCTGCAATCGCGCAGAGTTTACAGTTCGTACGCACCGATTTACAGATGATTTACAGAATCCAGAAAAGTTCTCAATGCCGCTGTCGCAATATATGGTCAACAGCGGCGAACAAGCCGCCTGCAACAAACACATACCAAGGAGCAATGAAAGCAATGAAAATGATTACTATCGTGACCACCGTACTCGTACTCGCCCTCGGCGTGACCGCCGTTGGTGCCCAGGACAATGGCCGTAGCTTCCGTCGTGGCGGTGGCGAACTGGTTCTGGAATATACGGGCCTGACGCATGAAGAACTCCGCGATGCCGTGCAGAATGGCTCTACCCTTGCCGAACTGATCGAGGCGAACGGCCAGAGCGTGGATGCTTTCGTTGATGCGGCTGTTGCGCAGGCTGAGGAGCGTCTGGACGCGGCTGTAGAGGCTGGCCGCCTGACGGCTGATGAAGCTGCTGAGAAGGCTGCACAGCTTGAGACGAACATCGAGGCCCGCCTGAACGGTACCTTTGAGCGCAACTTCGATGGTGAAGGCCGCCGTGGGCCGCGCGGCAATGGCCCGCGTGGTGGCGCTGGCGCTGAGGCAGACGCTGACGTATAAGCTGTGTAGGGGTGCAGCACTGTACTGTGCCCCTCCCTACCCGTAACTTCTTCTCCCGTGGCAATGGGGCCGTGCAGATGTGCGGCCCTTTTTGCGTTTATGTGCCGCCGCGCAGAATCTCTACATCTAATGCGGCGTTGGCCTGGTTTCCGGCTGCATCGAACACTACCGCACTGAAGTTTTCTACGCCGATGCGCTCAATCGGGTGTTCGTAGCCGTAGGGGAATGTTTCATCCACGCCGACGAATACGCCATCGTAGTAGAATTCGACGTAATCAATGGCGACATTATCCTGCACATTGGCCGTCAGGGGAATTACATCGTTGTTCAGGAAGGTGAACACATCGCCGGGGTTCCCGGCTACCAGTTCGACCGCAGGGGGTACGTTATCCACCGTGACCTGAATAATATACGGATCGACGCTGTTGTCGTTCATCACGGCGGTGAGGCGCAGGTTATACAGCCCGTCCAGTTCGGATGTGTCCCATGTGCCGAGGCTCTGGCCGGGGGTGTATTCGGTGCGCTGGCCGGTGATGTCCGTCCATGTGGCGGGGTTGAGGCCCGCGCCATAGGAAAGTTGATAGTATTGCAGGCTGGCGGCGTCTATGCTGCCACGAATATCCACTTCCCCGGCGACATAATCCAGTAGCTCCGGGCGCAGGATGACTGTGGACTGTACAATTTCCGGGCGGGTGAGCGTGTCAAATTCGGTCGGAGGCAGGGGCAGGTTGTTGGCCTCCCACCACTCGGTGGCATCTGCTGGTGGGATGAAAAACACCTCGTCAAGGCGCTGGCTGGTGTGTGTGTTGGCTGTTGCCAGCAGGCCGTTTTGCCGGTTAATGGCGACCGTTTGCCAGTTGGGGTCGGGGTCAGCGGGGATGGTGCCTTCCAGGAAGATTTCGGTGCGTTCCGGGCAGCCGTTGTTGGGGCGCAGGCCGCTGCGTTCACATACGCGGGCCTCTATTACGTTCAGGGGCTGTTGCCAGTCGTCGGCACGATGGCCGTAGCGGTCATGTGCGTAGTCTGTAAGGGCACGCCACAGGGTTGCAGCCCCATTCAGTCCATAGGGATTCAGTGCCAGTGGTGCGTCGTCGTCACGGCCCAGCCACACGCCCACCGCCATGTTTGTAGAGTAGCCGACTGTCCAGTTATCGGTGCGCCCGGCAGTGCCATATATTACCGCCATTGGCCGCGAGGCTTCTATCACGTTTCCGGCTCCGAGCGTCCGGGTACGCGCTGTCGGGTCGGCCAGTACATCGTTGACCAGATAGGCCAGCCCCTCGTCAATGAGGGGGGTTACGCTGATGGCTTTTTCGTCGTCGTTGTAGGCCCACAGAACTTCGCCTTCGGCATCTTCAATGCGGATGACGGCAACCGGGTCACGGGGGCGGCTGCTGCCTGCCGGGGCTGTGACGCCACGCATTTCCCCCATTGCAGCAAAAACGCTGTAGGTATAGCTGGCGTCCAGCAGGGAGACACTCCCACCGCGCTCCAGCATGGATAGATCGTATGATGGCAGTGTAAGGCTGGTCATGCCGAGCTGCCGCGCTGTGAATAACACACTATCCAGCCCCACGCGGTTGGCAATCTGCGCGGCAGCGGTCAACTGGCTGGCTCCCATGCCGTCTCGCAGTGGGATAGGGCCGCGATAGGTGTTCTGCGGGTTGGTGGGTGTGTAAATCAGGCCATCGGCGGCGCCTTCAAAGCGCAGTGGCACATCCAGCACCATTGTTGCCGGGTTGTACAGCCCGCCACTGAATGCCTCTACATGCACGAATGGATAGAGCAGCGGCCCCGGCTCATGATCGCTGGCGGTGATGTCACCTACAGCGGCCAGCAGTTCGCCGGTGCGCACGTCAATGACGGTGACAGCGCCAGTGGCTGGCAGGGTGCCGGTGGCGGGCGGAATGGATGGCAGGTAGGTAAGCGCGGGGCAGGTTTCTGCCGGGGCAGGTGGTAAACCGCCCAGTGCTGCCAGATGGCTCTGCATGACGCACGCTGTCTGGTTGTATAGTTCGATGTCGAGTGCGGTGGTAATCTTCAGGCCACCGCGCGATACCATGCGGGCACCGTTGAGGCCCTGTGCGGTCAGGATAGATTCTGCCTGACGACGGGCATACTGCAAATATTCCGGTGCTACGTCTGGCCTTTGTATGGTCTTGCCCGCTATTGGCGTGATTTCACTGCTGGCGAGGGTGTATTCGGCTTCTGTGATGACGCCGTTCACGTTTAAATCGCGCAGGAGTGCTGCCTGCCGCCCCTGTGCGGCTACGATGTCGTCCAGCGGGTTGTACTGTGGTGCTGTGGGTATTGCTGCCAGCATTGCTGCCTCTGCAATGGTGAGGTCTGCGGCCTGCCTGCCAAAGTACACCTGGGCGGCAGCATCTATGCCATATGCATTGTTGCCGTAGTAGCTGGTGTTCAGGTGCCATTCCAGGATGGTTTGCGGGGCGTGGCGGCGGTTCAGTTCGGCAACAAGGGCATATTCGCGGGCACGGTAGTCTGGTGTAATGGCCTCTGGCGGGGGGGCGATGGTATTTCGTACGAGTTTGCCGGTCAGGGTGGCGTCGGGGGCCAGTGGGCCATTCTGGTAGTTTGCCAGCAGGCGTTGTGCGGTCAGGGCAGGGGCGAATCGGGCGGTTTCGAGAAAGTCCGGGTCTTCGCTTAACAGGGTGGCCTGTACGATGTGGGTTGGCAGGTCATCAAGGGCCAGCCATACACGGTTATCACCTGCCGGGTCTTCTACAGACCATAACAGGGTTTGCCCGGTGCGGTCATAGAGGGATGAGGGCTGGTTGTCTTCGGTGCCGGTGATGGACTGCCCCGGTTGTGGCAGATTTGCTGTTAACCGGGTATAGTATGTGGCTATGATAAATCCGCCTGCGCCGGCAGGCAGGATCACGACAAACAGCAGGAAGGCGATCAGCGTGCCACTGAGGATTTGTCGGGCTTGCTGACGGCTGCGGTGGCGAGCCTGGCGGGTACGTCTGCGACGGATGATGTGGGTGACAGAAGACAGAATCAGTTCCTCAGATTGCATGTAACAGGTAAAAAGTGTAACAGAATCGTTCAGTTTTGCCGTTAATTTTAGAAATTGCCCGTTCCGACTATGGCGAAGATATTACAGACAGTGTATATTAATTACGCAATATTCAGTTCAGGTCCAATTTCGGAGTAAAGTAATGAACAAAATCAAGTTACTGCTGGTGGAAGATGATCCTAACATCAGCAAGCTCATCGTAGATTACATGTCTCGCCATGACTACGAAGTAACGGCTGTGGACGATGGCCCGGAGGCCATTGAACACGTTAAAGGGGATGGGTTGCCGCACATTGCGCTCATTGACCTTGCACTGCCAACCACGCACGGGTTCGAGGTTGCGACCAAGCTCAAGTCGATGGCCGATGTGCCCATCATCTTTGTGACTTCCAGCAGCGATACGGAGACCATTGTACAGGGTTTGCGTAAATATGCAGAGGATTTCATCGTGAAGCCGTTTGAACTGCGCGAATTGGAAGCGCGGGTGCAGGTTGTTCTGTCCCGGATGCCCAGTCTCGATTATGCCAGTGAGCCGGTTGTTGATGTGGATGATACGCTGAGCATCGACTTTGCGCACAATCGCATTACGGTGGGGGGCAAAACGCATGGCCTTACCCCGACGGAATCTATCCTGTTGCATGTGTTGCTGCGTAATGCCGGGCGCGTGGTAGAAAACCGTATGCTGATCGCGCGTGTGTGGCCGTCTGAAGAAGTGTATGAGGACACGCTGCGCGTTCATATGCACCGGTTGCGCCGTAAACTGGAGGCTGATTCCCATCATCCGCATTACATCCGTACCGAGCGGGGTGTTGGCTATATGTTTACGATCCGCCCGCCAGAGCCAGACATGGAGGAAGCCTAGCCTGGCACGTTTGATATAACGGGGCAGTGAGGGATAACAGTAGATTGCAGCATACATCGGTGGTTGCTGTCTGTCGTCTCACTGCCGTCGCCTGACCATTTTTAATACCAGTGGAGATTTGTACTCACAATGGCTGACATTCAACCTGCATCCCCGGTTCCGCTATCCCCTGAGAGTGGCCTGCTCCATGCGCAGTTGCGCACTCTACATGCAGTCGCAGAGGCAGAGACGTATCAGCAGATTGTCGATTCGGTTTTTCATGGGCTATCTTTGCTGGAAATTGCAAACTGTTCGCTGTGGTTGTTCGGCCCCAGTGAGCACGAGCGTGCGCATGGGCCTTTCGGATATGCGGAGCGTGTGGGTTTGCGCACGAGGGTTTTCCGGCCCGGTACTGAGGTTATCAGACGTCTCCCTATAAGGTTCCATACACCCTTCTACGAACGCCTGCAAAGCGGGGAACCGCTCACAGCTATGACAGCGGCTGATCTTGATACCAGTAACAATCCGATCATGCGTACACTGCTCAAGTCCATGCCGCTGACAGACTGGGTGATCTGCCCGTTGAATACATCGACGCGGGAGTTCGGGCTGGTGTTTGTGGGGGTGGATAGTGACCATTCTCTCACGGATGAGGCTCTCGAGAGCCTGTATTCTGTCTGTGCGCAGGTTGCTGTGAAGACGGCGCTGCTGGTATTGCAGAACGAACAATCCAGCAGCCACCATGAGCGCACAGCCCTGCTGCATACGGTGCGGGATGGTGTTTTGCTCACGCAGACGGGATCTGAGGGGGCGTCTGTACTGGCTGTGAATGAGCGGTTCCAGCGGTTGTTTAACTGTGCGGTGTTAAAGCCGGGTATGCAACTGGATGTTCTGCTCAACCGGATGCAGGTACCGCCGTCGGTGCGCCATACGTTGATGGCATCGTGGCGGGAGATGAGCGTGAAAGAGCGCGAGATTCAGAACGGTAGTTTTGAGATGACGACCGTTAGCGGGCAACCGGTTGAGATTGTGTGGTACAGTGCCCCGATGATTAACCCGGATAGTGACAGGGTGTTTTCTCGCCTGTTTATTTTCCACGATGCCACGCCAGAGCGGGCAGCCGTGCAGGTGCGGTCGGCATTTTTGTCTCGTGTGTCTCATGAGCTGCGCACACCGCTCACGTCCATCAGTGGGTTCACTCAGTTCATACTCCAGGAGACTGACGATGACCTGCCCGAGCTTGCGAGAGAGTACCTGATTATCATCAACGAGAGTGCCGGGAAGCTCAAGGAAATCTTCAAGGAGTTGATCTAGATTACGCGGGCTTATGCTGGTGAGATCAGGCTTGATCTGCATGACGTTAACATGGAGCAGACTGTGCTTTCTACGGTGCGTCAGTTTGAGGCTGCCGCAGAGGAGCAGAACCTGACGATCAGTGTAGATACTATTGGCGATGTGCCGTGGGTGCAGGCAGATGGAGTAAAAATTGGGCGGGTTATCAACTCGCTGATAAGTAATGCAGTCAAGTTCGCGCCACGGGGTGGTAGTGTGCAGGTGGAAATCTCGCTGGCAGATAACCCGGCAGACCTACCGGCCCACGCTCCCACTGATGTGATGACCCCGGCGGTGGTGGTGCAGGTTATTGACGATGGCGCGGGTGTGCCAGAAACAGACGCCGAAGCTATTTTTGAACCCTTCCACCGGGCGAAGAACGCGTCTGCAAAGCAGGTTGAGGGTGCGGGGCTGGGGCTGGCTGTTTCTCGTAGCCTGATTGATTTGCATCGTGGTGACATCTGGGCACAGCCCGTTTCAAAGAAATCAACCGGGGGACGGTTCGTCTTTACTTTGCCACTATCCACAACCCTTTAATAATTGTTTAAGGATTGTATGGCGAGTGTTGCATCGCTTACAATATGCGGAATAATT
>JBCCQC010000008.1:0-20468 GCA_039024535.1 Chloroflexota bacterium | reverse complement strand
TGGTTTCATCGGTAACGAGGCTGTGGCGATACTGCAAATCCGTGTGGGCAAGCGCATCGGCTCCGACGCGATGGTTGCTGATGGGCATCACGCCCGCATTGACGGGATTACGTCGCTGGCGGTGTTTATTGCTGTGCTGGGGTCGTTCCTCGGCCTCGATATTCTCGACCCGATCATCGGCGTGGTGATTGCTATTGCTATCGTCGGCATTGCATGGAATGCCGTGCGCAAGGTGTTCTTCCGCCTGATGGATGCGGTTGATCCGTCGATTTTCAACCAGTTCGAACACCACATCGAGCAGGTACCCGGCGTGAACACGATTGAGCGCCTGCGCATTCGCTGGCTGGGCCACCGCCTGTACAGCGAAGTAACTGTGACGGGGGGCGATAGCATCTCCGTGGCAGAAGCACACGCGATTTCTGAGGGCATCAAGTCGCGCCTCGATCAGGTGTTCCCGGTTCTGGGTGAAGTGACGGTGCATGTGGCCCCGTCGTATGTGTATGGCCGCACGGACGAATCAAGCCCGGCTGGTGACGGGGGTGCGCCGTTCGGCTTGCAGAATATGCTGCCGCCCCGCTACGCTGGCAGTACGCCCAGTGCCGCCCCGATGGGTGCAGCCAGCATCGTGCTGGATAATGACGGTAATGCTGCGTGGAACGAGATCTGGACGGACTTCTGTGACCTGGCGCTGGCCGGTGGGCCGCCGCACCGTGGGTCGCTGCTGGAGCCGATTAAGCCAGAAGAAGCCGAAGCCGATATGGAAGCCTATGAGAAGGTTGTGGCCGAAATGGAGCGCGGCATCCAGATGGTGACGGGGCTGGAAATCGTGAAAAGTCCGGCACCCGGCTGGGTGGGGATGCAGTGTGACAGCGAAGATATGGCATTGTGGCTGCTGCGTGCTATCGTTGTGGAAAACGTCAGTGTGCGCCGTGAGGGTGCCGTACTGTACTTCCCGGCTGGCCCGAAGTTCAAGCTGGAGAGGGAAATCAAGAATGTGGTGACGGTGGTTGCTAAAACCGCCCACTACTGGCAAGAACACATCACCGGCGAGACGATCAAAGAAGCACAGTTCCCCGGTTAATCAGTAGCATCACGGGGGCGCAATATTCACACCTGCGCCCCCGCCTCTGTTTTTACGCCTGCGCCCAGCCCTGCGACCGTTCCACAGCACGTTTCCAGTCTGCGTAGAGCGCGTCGCGCTGGTCGGCGCTCATTTGCGGCTCAAACGCCCGGTCAAGCTCCCACTTGTCGGCCAGTTCGTCCTGGCTCTCCCAGAAGCCCGTCGCCAGCCCTGCCAGGTACGCCGCACCGAGCGCGGTTGTCTCTGTCACTTTCGGTCGCTCCACCGGCACACCCAGTAAATCGGCCTGGAACTGCATGGTGAAGTTGTTCGCTACCGCGCCGCCATCCACCCGCAGCGATGCCAGGTCAAGCCCGCCGTCAGCGAGCATCGCTTCTACTACGTCGCGCGTCTGGTAGGCCATGCTTTCCAGCGTCGCGCGGACGACATGTGCCCGCCCGGTGCCGCGAGTCAGGCCCACAATCGCGCCACGGGCGTACTGATCCCAGTAGGGCGCACCCAGCCCCGCAAACGCCGGTACCAGATACACACCCTCGGTGCTGTTGATACTGGTGGCGATGGCTTCGGTGTCCTTCGCGTTGTCTATCAGGTTCATCTCGTCGCGCAGCCACTGCACCGCCGCCCCGGTGATAAAAATGCTGCCCTCCATCGCGTACTGCACGGGGCCGGTATCGCCCACTTTCCATGCAATCGTGGTGAGCAACTGGTTCTGTGATTTTACCGGCTTGCTGCCCGTGTTCAGCAGCAAAAAGCTGCCCGTGCCGTAGGTGTTTTTCGCCATGCCCACGCCAAATGCCGCCTGCCCGAACGTCGCTGCCTGCTGGTCTCCGGCAATCCCGGCAATGGGAATGGGTGCGCCGAATAAATCGGCTGACGTTTCGCCATATTCCATGCTGCTGGGTACCACCTGCGGTAGTAATGACATGGGCACGTTGAGCTTGCCCGTTACTGTGGACGACCACCACTTCTTGTGGATGTCAAAGAGCATGGTGCGGCACGCATTGGACATATCCGTGATGTGCAGTGCGCCGCCGGTTAGCTTCCAGATGAGCCAGGTATCTACGGTGCCGAAAGCCAGCTTGCCACTCTCAGCTTTTTCACGGGCACCCTCTACGTTTTCCAGCAGCCACGCCACTTTCGTCCCGCTGAAGTACGCATCTGTGACGAGACCAGTTTTGTCGTGGATGGTTGTATCGAACCCTTCGGCCTTGAGGTCATCGGCCATTTTTGCGGTGCGCCTGTCCTGCCATACAATCGCGTGGTGGATGGGTTCGCCGGTTTCTCTATCCCAGATGATGGTGGTTTCGCGCTGGTTGGTGATGCCAATGGCGGCAATCTGATCAGCGGAGACGCTGTTGTTTTTCATCACGGCCTGCGCCACGGCAAGCTGTGTGTCCCAGATTTCGTTAGCGTCGTGCTCTACCCACCCGGCCTGCGGGTAGTGCTGCGTGAACTCCTGTTGTTCGCTGCCTACAATCTGCCCGTCGTGGTTGAACAGAATGGCCCGCGAACTGGTTGTGCCCTGGTCTAATGCAAGAACGTATTCTTTTGCCATGTGTAAGTGTCTTCCTGTGTCGATAAACAATTTTCCATAGGCACAGTTTAACAGAGAGGGTTAACCGCAGGCAAAGCGCCGGTCACGGGCCGTGCAGGGATGTTACGCCTGTTGCACAATGTGGATATGAAACCGTGATGCAATCTGCCGGGAGTGAACTTGATGCGAGTGATGATGATTCTAATAGCGGTGCTGGCCGCTGCTTTCCCTGTGCTGGCACAGGATGATGAAGCCGACCGTTTGCTGGATGATGTGGATACCCCCGCTGGCATTCTGCTGGAACTGGAACGTAGCGGTGTGTTCCCTGCCGGGGGCACACCCGCCCCGATAGATACCACGCGCCGTACCCTGCGCGGCAACCAGTTCGTGAGCATGAGCGATGCAGAAAGCGCCGCAAATTTTGTGCTGGGGGGCAAGCTGTTGTTCGAGCCGTGGGATGAAACCGAGGGCGTGCAGGCATGTGCGCTGGTGGCTCGGGCCGCCATAGAGCGCGACGTGACCGAAACCGACACCGAGCGTATCGAAGTTGCGCAGATCAACACGTTTGTAGACATCGGCGTAACCAGCATGGATGAGGTGTATATTGCAGACCGCTATGGGCCAGCCGACGACGAGATAACGGTAGAGCGATTTGATGTGGATCTGGCAGATGAAGCCCCGATAGAGATTGTTGCGGTGATGCTGGATAACACGCTGACGGTCTACGTGAACGCTGACCGCATTGTAGACAGGATGGAAATTGAGGTGGAAAGCGGCACATTTGCGTTTGCGCTCACGGCCCGCGATGACCGTACAAACTGCGCAGGTTTCGACTTCTGGGCGTATGAACTGGAAGAGGATTATGTGCGCGAGGGCTGCGAGATCATCACAGCGGCCACCATCAACCAGCGCGGAGGCCCTGGCACACAATTTGACGTGCTCAGCCAGCTTACCGCCGGGGAAATTGCACTGGCGACCGGATATGCCATAGACGCGGACGGCTTTACGTGGTGGCGTATGGAAAACGAGCTGTGGATGCGTGAGGATGTTGTCACGGCACGGGGCTACTGCCGCACGCTGCCACAAATCCCCACATAGAAAACCGGCGGTGCATCGTCCGTGATGCACCTGCTGGACGTTTTACGCGGGTTCCAGTTCGGCGGCAATCTGCGCGTCACCCAGGCGGCGGTTGCGGCCCAGCCACAGCGAACCGGGTTCGTATTCGTGGCGCGTGTCCACGTAAATTTCAAGGCCGTTGCCGTCCGGGTCATTGAAATACATGGCCCAGCTTATTCCTACATGGTCAACCGCACCCGCATCCACGCCGCCATCGCGCAATGCCCGGTACGCCTGTGCGAACGCGGCTTTGTCCGGCACTTCAAACGCCACGTGATACAGCCCCACGCCATACGGATTCGGGTCAGGGGCATCTGTGCCGAGGCCCTGCAACGCGATTTCATGGTGAAATTCGCCGCCGCTGAGGAATATAAAATGCTGCCCCACGCACTCTGTCACGGTGAGGTCAAAATAGGTGGTGTAGAACGCTTCTGCACGCTGCACGTCACGGACTTTGAGATGGGCATGGGCGATTTTTGTTGTGTAGGCTGGCATGGTGGACGGCTCCTGATGATATGATGTCGAATAATACACAGACGGCATGTTCCGCCAGATGTTTACCGGCGGAGTTGCAAAAAAGCAGGCAACGCGCAGTTACGCCCGTGCCCACCGGCGCAGCACGCGGTGCAGCAATACGGCCCAGCCAATCAGCAGGGTAACAAACGCCGTCAGTGCAAGGCCGCTGGTGCCCGCATCATAGAAAAGTGCTGCCCACGACGTTTCACTATCCGGCGCGGCCACCGATGTGACTCGCCCATTAAAAAAGATCCACTGGCCCACATAGGCTGTAGCATGGTGCTCACCATACACCACTATCGTTGCCGTCTCGCCGTCTGCGATACCATGTGGTGGGATAAAATTACAGTAGTTCTGGTTAATCATAAAGGTGACGTGATGTGTCCCGTCCCCCTGAATGTACCGATTCACAGCCACTTTAAACTGAACCATTGCCGATGTCGCCTCATACTCGCTGATTGTCCCCACGAAGGATGTATCGGCCTGTATGGTGCGTTGCGTGCGTTCTGCTTCGGTCATTTCTCCCACGTGCCCCGGAAGACAGGTAGACAGGGCGGCTGACTGCGGCATGGCGGCGTAGAACACGGCAATCAACAGCACGGTTACAGTAATGAAACGCATTGTCTCAAACTCCCTCGATTAACTGGCGATGTGTACAGGACGCGTGTCGCTGGTAAAAAGTTCCCGGTTTTGCGGGAAGTGCTGTTTACTTTCACTGTTTTTCATCGTTGCACACAAACGGTATACTCGCGGGGTAATTGTTAAAATCCGTTAAAACTCACCTGTATGGAATTATTTCTGAGAGGCACGTATGACAGACGCAGTTCTCGAAGTGCGTGGGCTGACCAAGCGTTTCCCCGGTGTACTGGCGAACGATCACATTGACCTCACCCTGAACCGGGGCGATGTGCTGGGCCTGCTGGGAGAAAACGGCGCGGGTAAGTCCACGCTGATGAATATGATCTACGGATTATACGAGCCGGATGAGGGCGACATCCTCATCAACGGCAGTGTCGTCAAAATCCGTGACGCCAACGACGCCATTCGTAACGGCATTGGCATGGTACACCAGCACTTTCAACTGGTGCCCGTGCTCACCGTGACCGAAAACATCATGCTCGGCAATGAGTCCACGCAGTTTGGTATGTTCCTGAACCGCCGTGCGGCCCGCCAGCGAATCCTCGAAATTGCCGAACAGTACGGCCTCAGCGTAGACCCGGACGCGGTGGTGCAGGATTTGCCGGTGGGGGTGCAGCAGCGCGTAGAAATCATCAAGGCGCTATACCGTCAGGCCGATATTCTCATTCTGGATGAGCCGACTGCCGTGCTTACCCCGCAGGAAACTGAGGGCCTGTTCGAGATTGTGGAAACGCTGGTAGAGCAGGGTGTGAGCCTGATTTTTATCTCGCACAAGCTCAAAGAGATCAAGCGCATTTGCAACCGCGTGACGGTGCTGCGCGGGGGCAGAGTGGTGGGTGAGGCCGACCCGAAAGTCGCTACACAGGCTGAACTGGCATCTATGATGGTGGGCCGTGACGTGCTGCTTTCTGTAGAAAAGCAACCCGCGAAACCGCGCACCGTTGTGCTGTCGATCAGTAACCTGCACGCCAACGATGACCGCAACCTCCCCGCTGTGCGCGATCTCTCGCTGGAACTGCGTGCCGGGGAAATCCTCGGTGTGGCCGGGGTGCAGGGCAACGGCCAGACGGAACTCGTAGAGGTTATCACCGGGCTGCGCCCCGCACGGGCTGGAACCATTGGCATGAACGGCAAAATCATCACGGACGCCTCGCCGCGCCAGGTGACAAATACCGGCGTGGCCCATGTGCCAGAAGACCGCCGCAAAAATGGCATGGTCGGTGGCTTCCCGATTACCGATAACATGATCCTGCAAACCTACCATCTGGGGCCGTTTTCGATGGGCATTTTGCGGCAGGATAAACCCATCGAAGACAATGCTGGTCATCTGGTGAAACAGTATGACGTGCGCACGCCGAGCATTTTCGCTGGCATTGGCACACTTTCTGGCGGGAACCAGCAAAAAGCCATCATCGCCCGTGAATTTTCCCGCGAGAGCAAGCTGTTGATTGTGGCGCAGCCCACGCGCGGCGTTGATGTTGGCTCGATTGAGTTTATCCACAAGCAAATTGTTGCCATGCGCGACGCGGGAACTGCCGTGCTGCTGGTGAGCACGGAACTGGACGAAATCCTCTCGCTCAGTGACCGTATCGCCGTGATGTACGCTGGTAAAATCGTCGGTACCCTCAGCGGGGAAGAAGCCGACCGCGAAAAAGTGGGCCTGCTGATGGCCGGTATCACTGATGGCAAGCGCCAGCCCACCCCTGAACCCGCAGGAGAAACCGTATGAGCGAGAACACAAAACAGAGTCGCGGCCTCTCGTGGGGCAGCGTATCGCGGCGGCTGGTGCCCGTTTTTGCGGTGATTACCGCGCTGATTATCACCGTGCCGCTGATGATGGCAACCGGCGGCGGCAGCCTTTCCAGCAGCCTTGGCATTGCTGGACGCGCCTACGCGGGCCTGCTGGAAGGGTCACTGGGGCTGGCGTTTAACGACGTTATGTCGCCAGATAACCTGAACCTGGCGCTGGAACTGGCCGAAGCCTCTGACATGGAAACCGGCGACGCCAGCGCAGCCGCCCGCCGTATCGAAGACATTGAAACCATTGGCGTTGCCACGGTGATTGAGTACGGCGAGGTGCTGGAACGCACGGGCTTGCTGGGGTCTGATGACCTGCGCGACCTTGACGAGAACTTTGAGGGTATTCTGGAAAGTGCCGGGGTAGACCCGGAAAGCGAAGACGGCCAGACGCTGGCACTCATTGCCGAAGTGGGTGCGCGTGACATTGAACGGGCCTACCCGGTGGCGCAGGGCATTGAGGCCGCCGGGATTACCGATTTTGTGGGGCTGGAATCGCAGTTGCGGCAGATTGACGAACTGGTGGAACTGGAAATTCTCACGTCAGAAAGCCTTGCCACTGCCATCACAGAAGACCTCCCCGCCGCCAGCCAGGAAAACCTGTTGGTGCGCCGCCCCGGTAATCGCATTCTGGTAGACGCAACCAGCGCCGCCACCGGCATCACCTACGAAGACCAGAACACCGAAGACACTGCCGACGATGAACCGGAAACACTCTGGCTCAAACTCGGTGACTTTGCCGTGCTGTTCTTCCCCCGTGAACTGGAAGGCATGATTACGCGCTCGATTCCGTTTATCATTGCGGGGCTGGCAGTGGCGCTGGGCTTTAAGGCCGGTCTATTTAACATCGGCGCAGAGGGGCAGCTTTACGCCGGGGCCATTATTGCCGTGTTTGTCGGCTACAGCACACTGTTCGCCGGCTTACCCGCTGTGATTCATCTGCCGCTGGTGGTGGTGGTCGGGATTACCGGCGGGTTGCTCTGGGGCGCTATCCCCGGCGCGTTGAAAGCCTACACGGGCGCTCACGAAGTTATCACGACGATTATGCTGAACTTTATTGCTGTGCGCTTTGTGGACTGGCTGGTGAACACCGAAGGGCTGATGCGTGACCCGAACGCCACGCTGCCACAGTCTACCCCGGTTGCAGAGTCGGCGCGGTTGCCCCGCTTTGACCTGCCGATCTGGTTTTTTGTCGCCGCCGCCGTGATTTTTACTATTGTGGCACTTTACCTGCGCCGTGAGCAGATCCAGCAGAATGCACGGGCGGTCATCTCTCCGATTCTGAACGGTGTGCTGGTGTTCCTCGTCGGGATTTTCCTCTCGTGGATTACCGTGCGCGATAACCTGCATGTAGGCTTACTGCTGATGATTTTTGCGGTGTGGTTTACGGACTGGTTCCTCACACGCACCACATTCGGCTTCGAAATCCGCACGGTGGGGGCCAACGCAAACGCGGCGCGTTACGGCGGCATGAGCGTGCCGCGTAATCTGGTGCTGGCAATGGCGCTGAGTGGTGCGCTGGCGGGGCTGGCCGGGATGATTGAGATGAGCGGTGTGCAATATACCATGCAGCCGGAGTTTTTCAGTGGCCTCGGCTTTGATGCGATTGCGGTTGCGCTACTGGCCCGCACCAACCCGCGTAACATGATCGCCGCCGGGTTGCTGTGGGGTGGATTGTATGCTGGTGCCCCGCTGATGCAAACCCGCGCTGAGATCTCAATCGATCTCGTGCGTATTATCCAGGCGCTCATCATCATGTTCATCGCAGCCGATGCGATTATCCGTTACCTGTGGCGCGTGCCAGAAGCCACGCCGGAGGAACGCGCACAACAGATGTTCAGTACAAGCTGGGGGAGCTAACCGATGGCCTCAATTACTCCGAACGATTTACAGTCCGGCGCAGTACCGCAGGAAAGCGGGTTCAAGTTCAGTCGTCAGTTCGTATTCTCGGTATTATTTCTCGCTGCTGGCGCCCTCATGGTTATGTTCATCCCCACCAACATGGCCGTAGATGCCATTACCGGCGTGAACTTTGGCGAGAACATGGCGAACCTCGTTGGCGAAGAAGCCGCCGTGTTGAATGTACCCACAGTTACTTACGGCATGATTGTGGGTGTGCTCTATATGGTGATTGGCGCGGTGGGCGTCGCGCCTACGGCTCGCATCAAGCGTGTGAAATACTGGTTGCTGGTGGTGGGTGGCGTGCTGATTATTCCCACCGTGTTGATCCTGGCGGCTGTGAACAACGACTTTAATCTGGCGGTGCTGCTGCGAGCCAGTATGCGCCTCGCTACGCCGATTATCCTCGGTGCGATGGCGGGCATCTGGACGGAGCGTACCGGCGTGGTCAACATCGCCATTGAGGGTATGATGCTCACTGGCGCGGGGATTGGTTTTGTGGCATTTACGCTGCTGGCCCGCGCCGGGATGGGTGTGGGTAGCGGGCAGGTGCTCAGTGTGGCAATTGCGGTGCTGGCCGGTGGCCTGATGGCGCTGCTGCACGCATGGCTTTCGATCACGTTCAAGACGGATCAGATCGTTAGCGGCACGGTGATTAACATTATGGCCGTGGGCGTGACGAGCTTTTTGCGCCGCGAGGTGTTGTTGAGCAGCCAGGCCGGTGTGGAAACCCTGCCAGAAATGCCCATTCCGGGGCTGTCACAGATCCCTGTGCTGGGCGAGATGCTGTTCCAGGGTAAACCCATTTTCTACGCCATGCTGCTGATTGTGCCGCTGACGCACATTATCCTGTTCTACACAAAATGGGGCCTGCGGACGCGCTCTGTGGGTGAAAATCCGCACGCTGCTGATACGGTCGGCGTGGATGTGATCCGCACGCGCTGGGCCAATGTGTTTATCGGCGGCCTGATTGCAGGGCTGGCTGGGGCGTGGTTCTCGCTGGAGAACACTGGCACGTTTGAGGATGGCATGACCAACGGCAAAGGCTTTATCTCGCTGGCGTCGGTTATCTTCGGTAACTGGATGCCGTTTGGTGCGATGACGGGGGGTATTCTGTTCGGCTTTGCAGAGGCACTCGGCGACCGCTTCCAGATCCTCAACGTTCCTGTTCCAGCAGAATTTGTGCAGATGACGCCGTACATCATCACAATTGTGGTGCTGGCCGGTCTGGTCGGACGTTCTACGCCGCCAAAAGCTCTTGGCGAACCCTACGAAAAAGAATAACGCAGCAATATCGCAGGGCAGGTTAAACTGCCCTGTTTTCCACACCATTATCTCTCGCAAGCACCCCACTCACAGGGTTATACTCCGCATCATAATATGGGGTCACAACCACGGGAGGTAATGACTTGAACCTGACAATCTGGAATGAATACCGCCATGAGCGCGACCGGGAGGAATCTCGCGCTATTTACCCGGACGGCATACACGGGACGCTTGCCGCATATTTCGAAAAGAACACAGACATCACCGTGCGCACGGCCACACTGGACGACGATGACCACGGCCTGACCGATGACGTGCTTAACAGCACTGATGTGATGATCTGGTGGGGCCACCGTGCCCATGACGCCGTGCGTGACGACATCGTAGAGAAGGTGCGGGCGCGTGTGTGGGATGGCATGGGGCTGGTGGTGCTGCATTCCGGGCACTTTTCGAAGATCTTCAAGGCGCTGATGGGCACCACCTGTGACCTCAAATGGCGCGATGACGGCGAACGCGAACGCATCTGGGTAGTGGCTCCGGCACACCCCATTGCCGCCGGACTGCCAGAAACTTTTGTGGTGCCGAAAGCCGAGATGTACGGCGAACACTTCGACATCCCCGCGCCGGACGAACTGGTGATGGTAAGCTGGTTCGAGGGCGGTGAGGTGTTCCGCAGCGGGTGCTGTTTCTATCGTGGCAGCGGGCGTATTTTCTACTTCCGCCCCGGCCACGAAACTTTCCCCATCTATCACCAGTCGGAAGTGCTACAGGTCATCGAAAATGGCGTGCGCTGGGCCGCTAATACTGCTGCACCGGGCATCTGGCGCGGGAATGTGCCACAACCTTATGAACCACCACAACAGGAGCAAAGCTAACATGACAGACCCGATACGTGTCGGCGTGATTGGTGTGGGTGGGGCCGGGGGCCGGCACCTGCGCACGTTCGCAGAAATGGATGATGTTGAGGTCGTTGCGATTGCGGATAGCAACGCACGGCAGATAGAAACGCTGTGCCAGCAGTACGGGGTTGCCCACGGCTACACCGACTACACCGACCTGCTTAACCGTGACGATGTTGATGCGATTTCTACCGCTACACCCAATTTTTTGCATGAGCCAATTGTGGTTGGCGCAATGGAGCGCGGTAAACACGCGCTTACAGAGAAGCCGCTGGCAAATACGCTGGACGCCGCCGAGCGTATGGTAGCTGCCTCTGAAACGTATGGGCGGGTGCTGCACATGGTGTACAACCACCGCTACTATAACGATGTCGCTATCATGAAGCAGTTTATTGATGAGGGCAACATGGGCCGCGTTTACCATGCCCGTGCCTACTGGATGCGGCGCTCTGGCATCCCCGGTGCGGGGAACTGGTTTTCGAACAAGGCGAAATCTGGCGGTGGCCCGCTGATTGACCTGGGCGTACATGTGCTGGATATGGCGCTGTATTTAATGGGGGAGCCAGAGGTCATCAGTGTGAGCGCGGCGGCCTACGCCGAACACGGGCGCGTGGGCAAAGGCTATCGTGTTCCAGTTGCAGACTACTCCGGGCATGATGTGGAGGATTTTCTGGCGGGTTTCATCCGGTTTGGCAACGGCACGACGATTACGCTGGACGTAAGCTGGAGCACCTACAGCAGCTACGGCGATGACTTCGGTATTGCGGTGTATGGCACCGATGGCGGCGGTGAAATTGCCATCAAGGAGTATAACCGCGTTAATTCACTGAGGCTGTTTACCGATGTAGCCGGACGCCCGGCCACAATCGAACCACAGTTTTCAGAAGGCCCCGGCCATGCACAGGTGGCCCGTAACTTTATTGATGCGATTCGCTCTGGTAACTGGCAAGGGCACCACGGTTACGACGCCCTCAAGCGCAGCCGCATCGTAGACGCCTGTTATCGTTCTGCGGTGGAAGGCCGGGAAATTCGCCTCGGCTAAGGCGAGGGCTGCTGGGTGTGGGGTAGCTGTCCCTACACCCACCCTTTCTTCTCGTACAGTGCCACCCCCGCGTGTATCAGCGCTTCTACTTCGGCGGCAATCTCCGGGGAAAGTGGGGCCTTCATATGAAAGCAGCTTTTGCCTTTCAACATTTTCGCCATCGGCTCAGACAGGTCAGCTTTCATGCCCTGCTCCACGTAAACGGGCATGTAATAAAACCCGACGTGGTGCTTTTGCGGGATGACCGTCAGCAGGTTCATGAATTCCTGCTTGCGCCCGGCAACTTCCACGGATTTGCAGGTGTTAACTTCGATGCGTGATGTTTCTTCAATGGTGGCAAAGTCGTCTGGCACGTTAGCCCTTACCAGTTGCGCAAGGTGTGTGTAGATGGCCTGCTTTTGACTGTCTTCCATGTTTGCCTCGTTCGTCTCCAGTGCGTATCCACTTCACATTATACCTGTGAACCGCGTTGGGATTGTGAAAATATCATAAAGAGATTAATCACATGCTAAAGCCGTGCGCGGCAGGCGCATCAGATAAACCGGCACATCATCACGCTTAAACGTCTTTTCGTGCTGGAACCCGACCTTCTCATAGGCACGGATAGCCGCCGCATTATCCGGCAGCGGGTCTATGATGCACTCTGGCACGGCAGCATCGCTAAAAACATACTCACAGATGAACTGGCGAATCACACGTGGCCCCCACCCCCGGTGTAAATAGCCCGCATCACCAATAAACACGTCAATGCCCACAGTGCTGTCATCCAGCAAAACATAGGGCTTGTAATCCGGGAAGGTACCCACCGCCCACTTTTGAATGTACCCCGCATCCACGCCATCTATCTGCCAGATGAACGCCGTTACCCCGAATTCTGGCTTCATGTACTCGGTGTATTCTGCGTGGGCGGTTTCATAGCTCGGATGGTGTGGATCCCACCACTGTGATACATGCGGGGTGTTGCGCCATGCGTGCAGTTTGCGGATGTCAGCCGGGGTGATAGGCCGAAAGGTAATGTGTTCTGTCATGAGATGTCTTCTCGCAATGTGTGATCTGCTGTACAGATGCAGCCACCGGACATGTTATAATAACGTTGATTGTAAGCGCATTTTGATAAATTCTGGAGGAAACTTTATTCATGGTAGCAACGCCCGCTGTTTCTGAATATACAACCGACCGCATTGTAGAGGCACTTGGTGGCGACGCCGATTACCTGCTGAACCACACCAGCACCACCATCGATCAATCCAGCCTGCACCTGCCCTCCCCGACGTTTGTTGACGACGTGTACGCCCTCAGTGACCGCACGCCGCGTGTACTGGTGAACCTGAGCCGCATGTTCGAGCATGGCCGTCTGGCCGGTACTGGCTACCTCAGTATCCTGCCGGTAGACCAGGGCATTGAGCACAGCGCGGGTGCATCTTTCGCCCCCAACCCGGCCTACTTCGACCCGTCAAACATCGTTGAACTGGCAATTGAGGGTGGCTGTAACGCCGTCGCATCTACGTTTGGTGTGCTGGGTATGGTTGGCCGCAAGTATGCCCACAAAATCCCGTTCCTCGTCAAGTTTAACCACAACGAACTGCTCTCCTACCCGAACGGCCACGAGCAGATTATGTTCGGTACCATCCAGCAGGCCTATGACATGGGTGCTGCCGCTGTTGGTGCAACCGTGTACTTCGGCAGTGAAGACAGCAACCGTCAGATTATCGAAGTGGCCGAGGCGTTTGCTCTTGCTCATGAGCTGGGCATGGCAACCGTGCTGTGGTGCTATGTGCGTAACAATGCCTTCAAGGTAAACGGCACCAACCACGAAACCTCTGCCGACCTCACCGGCCAGGCCAACCACATGGGCGCCACCATCGGCGCAGACATCCTCAAGCAGAAGTTGCCGACCAGCAACGGTGGCTATAAGGCCATGAACAGCGGCGATTCTTCTTACGGTAAGCTGGACGAGCGCATCTACAGCCATCTGTCGTCTGACCACCCCATTGACCTGGCCCGCTACCAGGTCGCCAACGGCTACATGGGCCGCACCGGTCTCATTAGCTCTGGCGGGGCCAGTGGCGCTAACGACTTCGCGCAGGCAGTCCGCACGGCTGTGATTAACAAGCGTGCTGGCGGTACCGGCCTCATCAGTGGTCGTAAGGCGTTCCAGCGCCCGATGGACGAGGGTGTACGCCTGCTGAACGCCATCCAGGATGTGTACCTGAACGACGAGATCACCATCGCCTGATGGTCTACCGGTAAAAACACATCGGCCTGCCAGATGATCTGACTATCTGGCAGGCCACCCGTAGCCGGGCCGTTTGATGGCCCGGTGAACGCGCACTATCCCCCCCCTTCCTGCGCAATGCGGCTATACATCCCGGCCATATGCACCGGGGTTCCAGAGGCGTTGCAGCCAATCTGTTTGTTCCGGGTGCGCGAAATCTGGAATTGATGATAATTAGACCAACACGAAACACAAATACCGGAGGGCACGCCATGCCAGCGAGAGTTGAAAAACTGATGGGCGAACCTATCGCCATTGTCACGTACTACGGTCACATTACCCCGGCAGATGCGACAGGCGTTTTTGCACAAATCGCCACGCTGCTTGATGATTACGGTGCCCCGCTGTACCGTATTATCTGCGTGGATTGCGGACAGGAGGCTTATGCGTCATTTGATGAGGTGATGATGCTGACCATACTCAGCAGCCGGGGGAGACGCGGCAGTACAACCGACCCTGAGGTGATGACTGTGCTGGTGGGGGAGCATGTGCTGATTGACCTGTATGTGGATGCCATGCGTCAGGATGCCTTCGGCGGGGTTGATATTCCCCTGTTCGGTGTGCTGGAGGATGCACTGGTTTTTGTGCGCGAACAAATTCACCTCGGTGGGGCTGCCGGGGTTGGCTAACCCGCAGGACTGGCAAAAACCATTGCTGCTGCCCCCACTGCCGTGTCTGTCAGTTGTGAGGCGGACAGGTTCGGGTGCAGATGTGGGGCCGCCTGCAAGAGATGCTCCCGCAACGCCGGGATAATCCACGGGGCCGCTGCCATGCCAAACCCACCCCCGATGATAATATCCGATGGGTTGAGTGCCGCCGCCAGCCACGTGACCATTTCGTTTAACCAGCCGGTGAACGTGTTAAGCGACTGTATCGCCAGTACGTCTTCCTGTTGTGCCGCAGCGAGTATGGCTTTTGCGTCGGCGGCTGCCGGTAAAGTGGTGGCCGGGGCATTGTCCTGCTGGCGCAGCCACGCGGCCACGTTCGCCAGTCCGGTACCAGAAATCACATCTTCTACATGTGTGCCGACGCCGGTGTAGCCCCACCCCGCCGGTATCCGCACCTGCCCCACTTCTGCCGCCACGTTGCCAGCACCGTGTATCAGGCGGCCATCGGCAATAATCGCCCCGGCCAACCCCGTCCCCGCCGCGATGTACAGCACATCGCTACCGATGGACTGCGTCCGGTCGAAGTACATCTCGCCAATCGCAAGGGCGTTCACGTCGTTGTCAATCACAATGGGCACATCGGGCAGGGCAGCAGCCAGCGATGCTTTCAGCGGGGCATCCTGCCACTTGAGGTTCCGCGCCATCACGACCACCCCGGCCTGTGCATCCACATAGCCCGGTGAACCCACCCCGATGCCAGCAATTGCCGGGTGCGCTTGCAGCAGTTCAGCGGCCACCTGTGCAATCTGCGTTACTGTGGCGTCAAACCCGGCGGCAACGGGTGTTTCTATGCGCCGGGAGTCCAGCACACCGCCCCCTGCATCCACCACAGCAAAGGCGGTTTTGGTGCCCCCAATATCAATGCCCAGTGCCACGCTCATTCGGTAATCGTCACCTTTTGCAGGCCCTCTGGCTTATCCACGGGCAGGCCGCGCACTATCGCCTGATGCATGGCGAATATCTGCCCCGGTACCACGGCTGCAATCGGCGATAGCCACTCGTCTACTGCCGGGATGCGCAGTGCGTTGGCCGCCTGTGACAGCAAATCGTCCTCGTTGCCCACGATCAGCAGTTCGGCGCGTTTTTCCTGCAATTTTGTAATCAGGTCGCGTAGCTGTGGGCTTACTTTACCCGCCGGGGCTACCAGAATCACCGGGAACCCGTTCGAAATGGTGGCAATCGGCCCGTGCCGGAAGTCCGCTTCGCTGTAGCCTTCCCCGATGACGGATGTTAACTCTTTTACCTTCAGCCCGATCTCGAATGCAGTACAGTAATTAAACCCGCGCCCGATGGATGCAAACTGCGTCATGTAGCGGTAACGGGGTGCCCACTGCTCGATAGCCTCGCTGTAGGTAAGCGTTTGCCGCACAACCGCCGGGATGCCCTCCAGCGCAGTTATCAGCGCCGGGTCATCCGCCAGTGATGCGGTGAGCAGGGCGACGGCGGCAAGCTGCGCGGTATAGGTTTTGGTGGCGGCAATGCTCACCTCTGGCCCCACGTTCAGCCAGATGTGGTGCTGTGCCGTGGTTGCCATCGGGGAATCCGGGTAGTTGGTGATGGCTACCGTCAGTGCGCCATCGCGGTTGGCGTCTTCCAGCACGGCGTTTACGTCACGGGCCTGCCCGGACTGCGAAATGCCGATGACCAGATGCCGGGACAGCTTCGGCGGGGTGCCATAGATCGTGTGCAGCGATGGCGCACTCAGGCCCACCGGCATTTGCAAATGTGCCCCCATAATGTACTGCGCATAGCGGGCCGCATTGTCACTGGTGCCACGCGCTGCAATCATCACACTGGCCGGGTTGTAGCCCCGGATGGCGGCGGCAACAGCAGCAACGGTTTCTCGTTGCGATGTCAGAAAGTCTGTCAGGCGTTCCGGTTGTTCGTTGATTTCACGCGCAAGGTGCGTCATGTTGAGATGTCTCCTTCTACTGTGTTGTGTGGGCCGGTTGCGGCGTGGATGAGCGATGTACGATGGATGTTGCAATCCGGGTGATACCGCGAATGTGGCTGCCGTGCAACTGCGCCAGTAGCTGCCGCGCCGCATGGATGCCGATCTGTGTCACGTTAATACCAGCCGTGGTTAAACCCGCGTCGGCGGCTTCCGGGCCATCGCCAATGCCAACCACGGCCACATCTTCGGGGATGCTAACCCCTGCTTCTCGCAGTACGTTTACAGCAGCCTGTGCCATCAGGTAATCCGCAGCGGCCAGCGCATCAAACTGTAATCCGTTGGCAAGTGCCTGCTGCACAGAGCGTACCGCCACATCCACGGAGAAATCCCCTGGCAAAAACAGGGCATCATCCAGCGTGATACCCGCCCGCATTATCTCTCGCCGGAAGGTGGTGGTGCGTTCGCGGCCATCAGTCTGGTTATGATCCCCGGTGATGAATGCAATGCGGGTACGTCCGGCCCCGTTGACCAGATAGTGAACAAGCTGCGCAATGCCCCCGGCGTTATCCGGCACCACAGCGGGTATATCGGTGCCGGGTAGCTGGTGGCTGATGAGCGTGAGCGGTACCCCGGCAGTGTGCAGCGCCAGCAGGGTATCGTCGGCCAGTGTATGGGCGATCACCAGCACACCGTCTACGCTGTCAAATGCGCCCGGTTCTAAATGTGCCAGCGCTTCCCCCGTGTTGATGATGGCGATGTCGTCCACACTGTGCTGCAACTGGTTTTGAATCCCGGCAATGACCTGGCGCTGGTAAACCTGCGTGGCGTCATTGGTGACAATGGCAACATTCATCGCAAAATCCCCAGTTCGTTTTGCAGCGATAGCACCAGCGCACCGTTCAGGCTCAGCGTGGCATCGGTTTCCACAGAGAACGCCACGTTATCCACCAGCCCGGAAGGGAGCAGGTGACGGGTGTGCGCCTCCACGCGGTCAATTAATGCCGTACCGAGGTCGGCCATTGCCCCGGCCAGCACAATTTCATCCGGGCGCAGCAGGCCCACAATCCACGCGAACACCCGGCCCAGGTTCGCCGCAATGTCGTCATACAGGCGGGCGCACAGTGCATCGCCCATATGCAGGCCATACAGCAGGTCGATGGTATCCCAATCTGCCGGTAGCTGTGATTGTGGATAGTTCCCGCGCAGTCGGGTAGCCTGTAGTTGCAGCGCCGCCCACCCCAGCCGGTCAATCCAGCCGTGACTATCATCGCTGGCGAGTTGCAGTTTACCGAGGTCGTCGCTGTGGTGATAGGCACGCCCGGCAAACGCAAACCCGACCTCGATACGGTCTTCGATGATAACCGTGACGATGTTGCGCACGTCTTCAGCAGCCTGCATTGCCAGTCGCGCACGGGTCGCCAGTTCGGTGTCGTTGCCCACATACACTGGCACCGCATAGATTCTGGCGAAGTACGCTGCCAGTGGCAGTTCCTTCCATCCGAACCGCCGCGCCACCCGCACTACCCCGCCAGATGTATCGACCACGCCGGGGGTGCTGATGCCAATGCACAGTAGCTCTGATGTAAGCTGCGCGGCCAGCCCGTTTATCACGGTTTCCAGCAGATCCAGCGGGTCTTCGCCGGTAACATCGCGCAGCGGCAGTTCATGATGCACAAGCGGCTCCCCGTTCAGGTCTGCCAGTGCGCCTATAATGCGGTCACGCTGGATACTCACGCCTATCACCTGCCGCGCAGAGGGCAAAAACTCCAGCAGGCGGGGGCGTTTACCGCCACTCTCCGTGGATTTTCCGCGCCCTGCCTCTACCAGCAGGCCCTCGTCTATCAGCGTGGAAACAATATCGCCTACGGTTGGCTTGGTCAGGCCGGTGGCATGGGCCAGCGCCGCACGGCTGTCTGCTATGCCTGCGTGAATGTGCTGGAGGATGAGCTGCCGGTTTTTTGCTCTGGATTCTGTCCGCGTCGATTTTGCTGCCATGCGTGCTACTTTCGTGTTCCGGGCATCCTCCCCTATTATGCCCCGTCCGCGTGTGTCATGCACGGGTTACGCCTGGCTGGTGATCCCCGGCATCTGTATGGGCAGTTGCCCCACAGCATCAAGCTCCCCGAACAGCACGCGCCCCAGGGCTGCCATTGATGCAGGACGGATGCTGTAGGTACACAGGTACGTGCCCACTGCCGGGTATGCCAGCAGGTCATCGGGCATCCGCATAGCAACCCCGACTGTGCGCGGGTGTTGACGCAGCAGCGCATTGATAAACTCGGCCTGTGCGTGGTCGTGCCGCGCCTGGATGGTGCCCACAATAACCGTATCGGCATTGGCAACGGCCTGCAATGCCTCGCGGATGTCGCTATCGGTTGCGTTGTGCGGCAGTACATGCTCTACCACACGCGGGTGATACTGTCGTAGCACGTCTGGCAGCGTGATTTTTACTGTGGCGGAGGTATCCGCAGCCGTGAGGTTCTCTGGTTGTACGATGACGACGCCGAGCGTTTTATCTGGCGCGAGTTGCAGCGGCAGCAGTTGCCTGTGGTCACGCAGCAGCGTTACGGACTGTTCGGCTATCTCCTGTGCCACCTGTTGATGGGCCGTGCTGCCAATGACGTTTGAATCGGGCAGGGGAATGTTGACCCGTGCCTGCGCCGCCCGGATGCGTGCAACCGACGCCGGGTTAATCCATTGTTTCGCCTGCTCCGTCAGGGGTTCCTGCTGTGGCAGATGGCCCAGCAGCACCAGATCGGTTCCCGCTTCGATGGCGTGGCGCACCCCATAAGCCGCCCCGAACTGTGCGACCGCGTGCATGTCCATCGCGTCGGTAATTGCTATTCCGGTAAAGCCCAGTTCATCGCGCAGCAGCCCCGTCAGCACCCGCTGTGAGGTGGTGGCCGGGTGTTTATCGTCCAGTGCCGGGTAAATCACATGCGCGGAGAGTATCGCGGCCACCCCCGCTGCAATCGCCGCCCGGAACGGGCGCAGTTCCACAGCATCCAGCCGCGCCCGGTCAACGTCCACAACCGGCAACCGATAGTGCGAGTCGGCATCTGTGTCGCCGTGGCCGGGGAAGTGCTTCGCCGTTGCCAGCACACCCGTTCCCTGTAACCCGGCAATCATTGCCGCGCCGAGGTCAGCTACCAGTGCCGGGTCATCCCCGAACGCACGAATACCAATCACCGGGTTGTTCGGGTTGATGTTCACATCCACTGTGGGCGCAAAGTTCAGGTTGACGCCCATTGCCAGCAGTTCTGTGCCCAGCACACGCCCCGCAGCTTTTGCCAGTTCCGCAGAGCGCGTTGCGCCCAGCGCCATCATGCCGGGGAGTTCGGTAGCGCCGTGCGTCACGGCCTGTAACTGGCCGCTTTCCTGGTCTGTGCCGATGAGGGGTGTGGGCTGGCCGCCGCGTACTGCCGCCGCCCGCAGTTCATCCGTCAGTTCGCGCAACTGCGCCAGCGACCGCACATTTTTATCCCGGAACAGGCAGAAGGCCGCCACTTCGCCGCGCTCCACCAGCTTCAATACAGATGGCGGGGCGCGTTCGCCCTCAAAGCTGTGCATCAATTGCACCATTGTCTGGCCCTTCCGTCCGGTGAGGGCGATGCCCTCGGTCAAATAGCGCTGCGTCAGTGCAAAAATAACCCTCACGGGCAGCACCATTGCCGCCATTATTAAGTAAATTAATTTAACTTACTTACATAAAACTCAAGTTAGCACGGGTTTTTGAGCGTGTCAACACATTCAATCGGATCACGTCAACGTGGGGTAGTCACCCGGCCAGAGCGCCCATACAGCAGGGGTTCTGGCGGGTTATTCCCACTCAATGGTGCCGG
>JBCCQC010000007.1:0-22018 GCA_039024535.1 Chloroflexota bacterium | reverse complement strand
GCAGCCCACACGGGCCACCCCACATCACAGCGTGGCGGGCGACGTGTAGCATCACCCGCGCATCAATTACATACCGCCCATCTGCATGAGCTGGCCGAACGGCAGGGCCTCTGCCGGGGCTTCTACGGTCTGTGAAGTCTCGTAGGCATCCAGGGTTACGTCCAGTTCGATGCCCAGTTCGAACGGCAGGTTGGCGCCACCCAGACCGAGGATGAACGTGCCCTGCTGTACCAGGCCGGTGGACGGGTCAATCACCTGTGTATAGGATAGTTCGCTACCAGCAGTTGCCAGCACAGCACCCGCGTTGATTTCCTGAACCTGTGCGGTAACATCTTCGCCCTCTGCGGCCTGGCTTTCTACACCCAGTTCAATCAGGGTCTGCACGGACGGATCCTGCACAAACTCGTCCAGCAGGAACTCTGCAACGAAGGTGTCCCCATCGCGGGTGACTACAGCATAGTCCGCAATGCTTTCAAACAGCGTCAGCACGGCGAACAGGGCTTCCTGCTGCTGTGCTTCATCAAGGCCCAGTTCGCTAACGTCGCCCTGTGCCAGGGCTTCGGTGTCAAACGGAAGCTGTTCGTTACCCAGTTCGGTGATCGTGTTCAGGTCTTCTTCCGTGAAGGAAACCCATACATCTGGCCCCATAATGCCGCCAACGAAAAGCTGATTGTCTACAAAGCGCAGTTCAGCATCAACCGGGCCAACCTCGTCAAGGTTGCCGATGATGGTAAAGGAAGCTGCATCTTCGGTGATGACACCGGTACCCCCGATGTTACCGGCAAAGGAATCACCTTCGGCAGTGATAATCGTGTCAAACAGGTAGGTAAATTCCAGTGCAGTAAAGTCCGTGCTGGCGGCATTCGCTTCGCCCCAGAACGCGAAGTCTTCCGGGCTGAGGCCGAAGGTGTCTTCCTGGGCGGCAACACCGGCAACAGCACCCAGCATCACGGCCAGCGCCACGATGAGCGTCAGAACACGGTTGTTAAACTTGAACATTTGTTACTCCCATTACGTGAGAAAGAATGAAGTGATGTACCGTAGGTACAGGTACTCATTTCAGTTTAATCCACATGGAAATAGACCACAACGCAAATTTGCAAAAATGCCGTAAAAAGCCTGTGCCCTTACCGGCAGTTACCCATCATGGATGCGATCTCTGCGCGGGGTGTCAGGCATGGCTCATACAGGGTTCAGGGTTATCAGGTAACTTTGCAAATATAAGCATGGCTCTGCGGCAGGCCGGCGAAGGCAATGCCTTTCCCTGCTGCAATAGCCTGCACTTTTAACCCGACAGGCAAGGACACCCCATGAGCAGCGATAAACGCGTTCTCATCTGGATACTCGGCGACCAGCTGCTGCAAGCGCACCCGGCCATCGAGCAGGCCAAATACGGCTATGGCAAAGATCAAATGCGTATTGTGCTGATCGAAAGCGCGAACCGCAGTGCAAAACTACCATACCAGCGCAAAAAACTGGTACTGCTGATGAGCGCTATGCGCCACTATGTGCAGCGTTTGTGCGACGATGGCTACGAGGCGTACTCTATACCGGCGCAGACGTTCACGGAAGGGTTGCAGCAGGCCACGGCCAGCTATAAACCCGACCTTGTGCTCACAATGGAAGCAACGGACTATCCGGGGCGCAAATATCAGCGGGAAAAGCTGGCCGATGTGCTGGGCTGCGAGGTGGAATTGCTGCCAAACACCCAGTTCATCACCAGCGAGTTTAACCCCTATGCCGACGCCCCCCCGGATAAAAACGTGGTGATGGAACACTTTTACCGCAAGCTGCGTCAGCATCACAACGTGCTGATGGACGACAGCGACACCCCTACCGGCGGCGAGTGGAACTACGATAAGGACAACCGCGAAAAGCTCCCGAAGAAAGCCAACCCACCGCAAATCCCGGTATATGAGCCGGACGAGATTACACGCGCAGTGATGGATGAGGTGGCCGACTATGACCATGCCGTCGGCAGCGTGGACGGGTTCACGCTGGCCGTCACGCACGAGGACGCGGAAGCCGCTTTTGAGGCATTTGTGCAGGAACGCTTCGAGAAGTTCGGGCCGTATGAGGACGCAATGGGCGAAAACCACGTCTACCTGTGGCACAGCGTGCTCTCGCCGTATATCAACATCGGCCTGCTGGATCCGATGACGCTCGTTCGCCGTGCGGAGGAAGCCTACCGCGACGGACTCGCGCCGATTAACTCGGTAGAGGGGTTCATCCGGCAGATTTTAGGCTGGCGGGAGTTCATGTACTGGCAATACTGGCGGCTGATGCCCGACCTTGAGGGTTCTAACGAGTGGAATGCACAGCGCCCCATGCCGCAGATGTTCTGGGATGGCGGACAGACGAAGATGAACTGCATCCACCATGTAGCAGAGCGTGCAATGGAACACGGCTATACTCACCATATTGAACGCCTGATGATTGTCACGAACTTCTGCACGCTGGCAGGCATTGAGCCGCAGGCCGTGACGAACTGGTTCAAGGCATTTTACATAGACGCCTACGACTGGGTGATGCAAACCAACGTGGTGGGCATGGGCCTGAATGCTGATGGTGGTATCATCGCCACAAAACCGTATATCTCGTCGGCGAATTACATCCACAAAATGGGCGACTACTGTAAGGGCTGCGCCTACGACCGCAAAGCGCGTCATGGTGAAAATGCCTGCCCGTTCAACTACCTGTACTGGAACTTTTTGCTGGAGCACGAAGACACCCTGCGCAGCAACCCGCGCAGCGGACGGAATGTGCTGGGCCTGCGCCATCTGGACGACAACGACCGCGAAGCCGTCCGGCGCGATGCAGCGGCTTTTCTGGATGGGCTGGATTACTACACGGAATAATGACGTTCGTAGGGGCGAAGGCCCATGCCTCGCCCAATGTATCAGGTTACGTCCGGCGGTTTACGTTTCCCATGAAAACACATTGACCCGTGCAGGCTTGAGGTACACGATCACGTCATCCCCGCCTAATTCTGTCGGGTAATCTGTGCCAATGTAGCGATTGGACAGCATATTCAGGTACGCCGCCGAACCCTCCGTGGTCTGTTTGACGTACTGTGCGCGAATCTGCATATAGCGGTAAATAACATCGGGATCCTGAATCAACAGCGACACATCGGGGCGTGCGACCATGTTTTTCAGTTTGAGGCTGGTTGGCGCTGTTGCAAAACAAATATGTTCATCGCGCACACCAAACCAGATGGGCGCTGTGACCGGCGCACCACTCTGAAGTGTTGTTGACAGATAGCCAATGGCTTTTGAGCTATCACTGATGAGATCACGGTAGGCTTCAGGTACAATTTCCACGAGGCACCTCGATTCGTTGTGTTTTGCGTTTACGGGGAGTGTAACACGATTGCCTGCCACAGGCATTGAAAGCGCAGGGACGAGACTATATCTCGCCCCCTCTGTTATTGCGCGGGGCTACCAGATGGGTTCATCCTGCGCGAGGATCACCCGACCGGGCACGGGGAGATTGTGCGCAGCCATGAACTCTGCCATTGCGTTGCTCACCGTCACATCGCTGGAGTTCTCGCCGTAGGTTTGCAGCATCTGCTGGAAGTGCCAGATTACCCACACGTACAGGTCAGCTTCTGTGCGGCGCGGGAATGCCTTCAGAACATCACACTCGCGGATGAGCTGGATCACCGGCTCGTACACATCGTCATACCAGCGCATGGCAGCCCACTCGAAAGACACATCATAGCCGCGCTGGTGTTCCATCAGGCGCTGCACCAGTTGAATGTGGCTGATGAGGTCGTTGTAGCGGCCCGGTTCGCTCAGTTGGATGGCCTGCTGCTGCGGGCGGTTCATGTCCAGCTTAGTAGCGTCCAGAAAAGCCCCGTAAGCCTCTGCCGCGTCAAGGTCTTTGCGCGTCATGCTGGCGTGCAGTTGAATGGGCGTTTTAATCTCGGTCACATAGGCCTCGATTGTGTCGAACCCCTGCTGCCGTGCGATGGAAACACGGTGGTTGCCGTCCTGCACAAAGTACACGTCATCAACCCTGTACACGTCAATTGGCGGCACGCCGGTCATATCGTTCATGTGGGCATAAACGGTGCTCCAGCGGTGAATCATATCGTTGCTTCTGGGCAGGAAGTTGCGCGTAAAGTCCCTGTAGCGGCCTACGCTCCCCACAATGCTATTGAGCGGAATTTCCTGCAAGCCCCGGTAAATTTGCTCACTGAGGTGCAGCTTTGCTTTCACTTCGTCAAAGCTGAGCAAGCCAATCGGACGGTTCATCAGCAGGTCACGGGCCTGCGACCAGAACGCTGCAAACCGGGCCTGGTCGAACTCGGCACGCCCCTCTGCGAAGAGGCTCCTGTGTTCGTCGTCTTTCTGATACTCCATCATGGTACAGCCGTTGTTCCTATCTGCCAGATTTTTCGAAAACGTTTTAGATGTGACTATCATACAACAAAGCTGCTAAAAGTATTGTATATTCATGTTAAATTCATACAGCGACGATTATCAGAGGTAACGGGTATTATCGGCTATTCATGAGTTAAGAGGAAATTGGCTCCGCAGAGAGGATAATGCGGGCCGCTGGCAGATAGTATACGTGATAGTGGTCGCCATCTTCGAAGGCAGCAAACGCATAGCGCGAGATCACAAAAGACTCATCGCCCACCGTCAGGATGTGCTCGGTTACTTTGCGCTCCGGGCCAGATACATCATCTGTGGTCAGCACGGCTTCGCCACTGACGATGGCAATATCCCCCACATTGACTTCTATACTCGCGGCGGCACGCCCCCGGCTGCTGAAGTAGAACAGCGCCCCGGCAGATGCAAACAACAGCGCCGCCCACGGCCAGAAGCCCTGCCCCAGCAGCCAGAATCCGCCCACGGCCAGCAACAGCGACATCCCATTGGCCGCAAACGCCCGGATGCCAGCCCGGTTACGTAACATGCTTTGCTGCTCAGCAGAGAGTTTGCCTGCACGGTTCACCGTCAGATCATCTGCGGTGAAGTTGAGCGCTTCTTCCAGTGTGGGGATGTCGTTGGGGGTGGGTGTGTCGGCCATGAACCATTTCTGCGGTGATAGAAAATATAGAGTGGTGCCAGTCGGCTTGAGCAGGAACGCAATATAGATGTGTGACGAAATAATTGCATAACCCGGATTCGCTGCCGGTAGGGGTATAGCGCCGCTATGCCCCTGCCCACGTTGCCCGTTTAATCATTCAATCGTCGCTATTACGTTCCGACGGTAATATAGGAGCAATTTGATGCGCTCAGGCTTCTTCTCGCTGAGCGTCTACGGCGTCATTCTTTGCCTTGATTGCGGCCTTCTTCGCGGCCAGTTTTGCTTCCCATGCCTCGAAATCTGCTTTTTCAACCAGTTCGCCGCCAGTGATGTCATTCTCCACCAGTTTGCGGTTATTATCGAAGTACAGCGACATTTCTACCGGGTCAAAGCAGCGGTGGTTCCCACGTGCGATCTTACGCACAAAGTAGCCGCCGTCAGCATTGGACAGGTCATTGGCGGGGTCAAGCCGCACGCGGATTACTTCTTCACAGCCGCGTGGACGCACATAAACGTAAATTCCACGGTCGTTGTTAGCATCGGAGGCACCGTTACCACCCCCGAACAGGTTCTTCAGGAAGTTCATCCAGACTCCACAGGTGAATCTCAAATTACAGATGCGAGCTATTGTATGCGCAGGCTCGTTCTGTTGATACCGACAATGAAGCTCATTCGCAAAACTTTTATGCTTCTATTATGTATGTGCGGATGATGCGGGTGCCCCGGCAGCGAACCTTAGCCCTTGCTACATACAGCACGCTATTGCGGTATGCTGTGCTACCATGACCTGTATTGTTGCAGAGATAGACAGGGCACCATGCAGAATATCATCAACCGTATGTACGAAATCGAAGACGCGCCACCGTGGGGCATTTTTAATGCGTTGCTGGCCCTCATTCTGATGTTTGTGTTTGTCTCCGTGGGTGGGCTGTCCATTGGCACCATCATGTTCCCGGACGACGACGTGACCGCGCTGATTGCAGCATGGACTGTGGGCAGTGCCCTCACGATTGTGTACGTCCTCGCCACCCGCCGCAGTGCAGATGAATTCGCCGCACTGCGGCTTGGCCCCGCGACGTTGCCGGTACTCATCGCATTTGGTATCGGCCTCGGTGTGGCTGTCACGCTCGATCTGGTTGCGATTCCATTTGCGGGCAGCGTGCTGCGCCCACCAGAAACCGCCTTCTTCCCGGTGGATGGCGTGCGTGTGATCACGTGGGTTTACGCCGGTGTGCTGCTGCTGGTATTGCAACCCGTGGCCGATGAACTCGTGTTCCGGGGAGTGTTGTTCCCGGCCATGCGGACGGCACAGGGCGTGTGGGCTACCATTCTGGCGACGGCACTGTTTTACGGGGTGTTCCACAGCATTGTGTACCCGCACCCGGAACCGGGCGCGGCGGGCGTGTGGTATCGCCTGTTCGAGCCGTTTTTTGCCGGTCTCGCGCTTGGTTTTATTCGCGCTGTGTCTGGCTCTACTCGCGCGACCATCGCCGCGCATGTGGGCATCGGCACATTCGGGTTTTTGAAAACGCTGTTGATCCTCGGCGGTGCGGGGTAAGTAGTATGCACTGGCCGCGTGCAAAACGCCATCAGCGGCCAGTAATGAAAGCCATTGTCAACATTTCGATATATTATGTCGTAAAATGTGCTTAACCAGGGTATGCTTACCCAAGGTTCAGTTAATTTTTATCGGGAGTTGTGTAATGGCTGTTCATGCATCGTGGTATAACACAGAGAAAACCATCCTTTACTTCCGCTTTAGCTACCCGTGGACGGTTGAGCAATTCCTTGATTTGAATGCGGTATTTGGCGGTGAGATCTGTACCCTGCCACACACCGTCGATGCAATTTTTGACTTCACCAGCGCGGGTACCATTTCCGCCGAGGATGTGAGTGGCTTTCGTCGGGCAGCAAAATCATCTGTTGGCGCACCCAACCAGGGCATCAGCGTGATGTACGGCAACCCGATGCTATCCCTTGTGGTTAAAGTGGTGCGGTTGGTGGTGCCCACCACAGAAAACCGCGTCTTCGTAGTGGACAACGAACAGGAAGCCGTGGAGTTAATCCGACGGATGCGGTCTGCCAGCGCAGCCTAGATAACCACCCCGGCAGTGTCCAGTGCGCGGCGCAGCCGCTCAATTTCGCGCTCTTTCTTCTCGATGACCTGCTGTAGATCATCGCGCTCACCGGCGTGACGTGCTTTCACCCGCGCCAGTTCCTCGTTTAAAAACCGGACCTGCGCTTCCAGCACAGGGATCTGCGCGATCTGACGGCGCAGGTCGCTGATGACTTCCACCTGATTGCGGTTTTCGTCTTCCAGCGCGTTTACCCGCTGCCGCAGATCGTGCGACACTGCGGTGAGTTCAGTGACGGCGTTGGCCGTAGCGATAGTTTGCTTTGCACGAGCGCGGAACACGCTTACCAGCACAGCAATCAGCGAGGTGAGGCCCACCAGCAGCGCGGCGATGTGCTCAATAAGGAAAATTTGCATATGCTACCCTCCGTTGTGGCTGTGAGATGTGTTCCGAGAGTAGCACAGGGCCGCCCCCGCAGGGTGAGCATACGCACGCGCATAACGTTATGGTTTTTTAACCGCCTGGACCGGGACCCGCGCCTATCCCACCGGGGGCCGGTAATGTTCCCTGCGCAGCAGCTTCCGCTGTTTCCGTCAGGGCGATGGCAGTTTGTGTGGGCGACGGCGGCGTGGAGGTAGCCGTCGGTGTGGGGGTAGCCGTTTGCCTGCGGAGCATAGCTCCGAGTTCAAAACCGCGTGCGGCAAAAAACGTGGAGACAAATACAACGGTTCCAACCAGCAGCAGCGTCACCAGCACGCCCCCCGCAGACTTTAACCGGGCGTTGCGCTTCTGCTTTGCTTTCAACTCCTGAAGTAAACTGGCAGCTCCCCCGGACGGTGGCGGCACGTCTGGCGTGACTGTGCCATAGCTCATTTCCACCTCTTCCTCCACTGGCTCAAACGGTGGTGGCGTGGCGTCTGACTCCGGCTGAACCGGCACGGCTTTCATTTCGTCGGTGCGGCGCTTTTTCCACTCTTTCACCAGCTTCGGCATCTCCCCCTGCTGGAGTTCCTGCCAGCCGGACTGGCCGGGTGGCGGTGAGGGCGGCTTCTGTGCCGGGGCAGGCTCTATGGTCACATCGCCGGGGGTCTGCTCACCGGCAATGTCTTTCATCACCTGCTCGTACTCGCTACGTGCGTCCGATTCAGTGTCATCGCTGAGTTCCAGTTCCACGCCGGGTACGGTCACAGCCTCCTGCGTGGTGGATAGGTCTGGCTCCGGGTCTACCGTTTCGTTTCCTGCATCCCCGAATGTAATCATGTCCTCGTCTGGCGGTGTGGCTACCTCTGGCGGCAGGGTTTTCTGTGGCGCGGGGCGCAGGGTGCCCCCGGCAAATGCGGCCAGCGGCAGGCTCAGTACACTCCATGCGGCCTGTACCAGTAGTTTTGCTCCGGTAGGTTGCACGGTTGTCGTCAGCGCAGCAGACCCCAGCGTGACTTCATAGCCGTAGGGGGACTCTGCCCGGACGACCACATGCACGATGCTGTTCTGGCGGACGGTACGCGGCGTTAACGTAAACGTCAACTGGCCGCTGTCCTGCCCTGCCCGCAGCAAAATGCGCTGCTCCGGCTCGTCGATGGCGAAGTCCGCCGCACGCAATTGCACCGTCACACCAACAGGCTGCGGCTGGCCGGTGGCCGGGTCTACCGGGTAGGCCACGGATAAACTGCCCTCGCGCACATCGTCGCGGGTGATGGTTTCTCCGGTTGCTGTGCGGTCTGGCAGCAGGGCACGCAGGCCGTCACTCTCCGGCATCACCACCATTGCGCGAACTTCTGTGGGCGTGCCCACGCTCACATGGTCGGGCATGGCGGCGTCCATGCGGCGGCGTTCCTCTTTGATGGACTGCGCGGTGATGGGGGTGGCCTCTGCTGGCGGGTGTTCGCTGATGATGCGCTCCACATGCTCGAACAGCATGTTCTCGAACTCGGTCAGTTCTGCGTAGCGTTTGTATAGCCCGTCAAAATCTTTATCCGCCCCCCGGAACCGCCGGAAAAATGCCTGTACTTTGAGCGCCTGGTCGGGGTCGGCCTGTGGATTATCCGTGGTTTTGCGGTAGAGCAGGATTTGTGGGGTGTCATGTTCCCTGCGGCTTTCATAGGCGGTCGTGAACTCGTAGGCTGTGCCACTGATCCACTCCACGCCGGTTTCTGGATGGGTGAAGGGCGTGCCCATGCGTGCCCACAATATGCAGATGACGAGGTAACTGTCTTTTGCTTCCGTCATGTAGGTATCCACGACAGTTTGCGCGGGCATCCCCACTGCCGGGGGCACTTCGCCTTCATAGAGCAGCGGGTGCAGCAGGTAACGCTCCCGAATGTAGGACAGCCGGTTCAGCTTTTCGATCACCCGCAGCACAATCTCGCGCTCCGGCGCGACATCGGACGGCGACGAGATGAAAATATCGAGCCGCTGGATGGTTTTGACAGATGTCATGCGCGTGCTACCCCCGCGTTGTGGTTCTCTTTAATGTTGATGATACACGTGGGGAGGTCATGCTGGCAACTCAGACAGGTTTCCAGAGTACAAGAAGTTTTATCTGTCCTAATGTGATGTCGTCATTCCTGCGTAAAATTCGGGGCAAATGCGGTAGGATGCGTATACCATTCAGTATTGTACCGCTCTGACTGCCGAGATCTTCGATATTTAACACACCGGGTTCTGGCATTGAAATCCTCGTATGTTCGCGGATAATTCCCCGTTCCGCACCGTTGACGATACTCAGGTCTACTTCTGGATAAAATGAATCTTCGGGATTGCTGAGACCCATCATGATCTGGTCGAGTTGATCGTATGTGAACTCAAACCTCACATCTGAATCGGCCACTTCGAATACCAGTTTCCAGTGCCTGTTGATTTTGTGTGGGCCCCACGAAATCACATCATCATTGTTGTCTTCTGCCATGTACAGATCCTCTGATTTCGATAACTCAGTGGGAGCGTGCCCGGAACGAAACCCGCACCGGCACCTGCCCGAACAGAATATCGTCGCCGTCGCGCAGGACACGGCCCTGTTGTGGGGTTAGTTGCTGCCCGTTGAGGAACGTCCCGTTGCGGCTGCCCATGTCAATCAGCATCAGCGTGCCGTTGTCGCCCATATCCACACGGGCGTGGGTACGCGAAACACCGCGCTCAAGGCCATTCACCTTGTTCAGGTCAACTTCCGGGTTAATGCCAGCATCAGGGTCGCCCCGGCCCACGGTAATTTGCTGCGTATCTTCATAATGGAACACATAGCGCACCTCAGTTTCCAGCACGCGTAGCTCCAGCATATTGCGCTTGCCAAAACGCGCGGTTCCCCAGCGGGTATCGTTCTCGTCAAACTCGATACTGTGAAGAATTTTTGTGCTTCTCTCGTTGTCGTGGGGTTTCGGGTTGTCGTCAGACATTCGGTTGCTCCGGGGTGATACCTGAATTTAGCTTCAGTGTAGCAAAAAATTGGTTTATGGGGCGTTGGTTTTTACACACCACAGATGTCAGCATCACAGACAGTAACATTACGGTGTTTTAAACCCACAATGCTGAAATCCCGAACCAGCTCGACGGCTCCAGACTGCTACGCAGCAACCGTTAAGCCGTGGCACATGTAGCCGGTTCCTGTCCTGTAACAGGATACAAACCAATAAGGCAGCCATCGCGGGATGGCTGCCTGTGTGTGTCTTTATTCGGTTGTGGGTGGGGCTGTTAGCTGGTCTGTACAGAGAAGCGAACGGCGGTGCGCTCCTGCCCGTCAATGTCCACTTCGGTGAAGTGCGGTACGAACACGATGTCCATCTCATCACGATCCAGGTAGCCGCGTGCAATGGCAAGCGCCTTCACTGCCTGGTTGACGGCACCGGCACCGATAGCCTGTACCTCGGCGAAACCGTGCTCTCGGATCACGCCGGCAATCGCCCCGGCAACAGCCGTGGAACGGGAACGGGCGCTCACTTTGATGACATCGGGGGATTCTGCTTCGTAGCTATCCACAGGATAGCCGTCGTAACCGTTACTCTGGTACTCTTCGTTATACTCTACCATGTTTATACCAACCCACTTCACTTTACAGTAACAATAAGCCTTAACGATCACTACCATACACCGGATTCGCCTGCGCGTCCACAACATGCGGGGGTAAAAGTGACAATATTTATCAACTATTGATGTGGCACTTAACTGGCGTCAGATTTTGTGAAAATTGTAAAAATTCGGGCAACATATCCCAAATTTTCCCCGTCTTCACAATGTTACAGGATTCTAACTTTTGCCATTTTTATCCCACCTATCCCATAGATAAACCACACTTATCCCGCCCCCCCTGTAAACCTGTGGCTTACTGCCAGAAATATATCCCAAATTGATTCCAGGTCGCATCATACACTCCGCGCATTGTGGCCAAAACTGGTTGAGACATTCTCGTTTTTTCGATATACTTCTCGCACATCAAGAGGGAAACAGAACGCGCCCATCTACACAACGGGGCTAATGGGGTTAGGGGCGTGCCCTCCTGCACCACATCAGGATACCTGCTCGGTTCCTGGCGTAGATAACTGACAGAACAATCAAGTGACAGACAACTGACTCATCGACATTATTCGTGAGGACGGCTCTGTGTTGCTACCCGCCAATTGCAGCCTGCAATCTGGCTTTGTTTGCAACGCATGTGGCCGCCGCCGCCAATCATACCAGGGTAGGGAATTGTGAATCCGCAACGCGCGTGGGAAATCGCCCACAATCAACTGGAAATCCAGTTTGACCGTGCCAGCTTCGATACATGGCTCAAGAACATTACTTTTCTGGACTACGACGACCGGCAAGGGGTGTTCACGCTGGGTGTGCATAACAGCTATGCGCTGGATATGTTGCAGCACCGCCTGTATCGCAATGTGAGCCGCGTGTTAAGTGATTCCTTCGGCCAGGATATTCACATACAGTTCGAACTGACGAAAAAGCCGCCCATCACCATGCCCATGCAGCAAATGCCAGAGCAGAACGTAGACATGCCCATGTTCCAGTACATGGCGCGGCAGCCACAGCAACCCACACAACCGTTGCATCAGCAGGTAGCGCAACCGCAGTGGGATGACCTGCCAGAAAGCGAACTGAACCCGCGCTTTACGTTTGACCGCTTTATTGTGAACCGTGCGAACTACATGGTCTACGAAGCGGCACGTGCCGTTGCCGATAGCCCCAACGGGGGTTACAATCCGCTGATGATCTATGGCAGTGTGGGACTGGGGAAAACGCATCTGCTCCAGGCTATTGCCAATGACTGCCGCACGCGCGGCCTCAAGATTGTGTATGTCCCGTCAGAGGCGTTCGTGAATGACCTCGTGATGGCGATCCGGCGCAAGCAGCAGGCTATGTTCCGCGAGAAATACCGCCGCGCCGACGTGCTGCTGGTCGATGATGTGCAGTTCATTGCAGGTAAGGAGAGCACCCAAGAAGAGTTTTTCCACACGTTTAACGCGCTGTACACCTTCAATAAGCAGATTATCCTCGCCAGTGACCGTCACCCGGATGAACTGACCACGCTGGAAGACCGTTTGCGCTCACGTTTTGCTGGCGGACTCATCGTAGATGTGCAGCCACCGGAGTTCGAAACGCGCGTGGCGATCTTAGAGATGTGGGCACAGGAACGCGGCACCACGCTGGATACACCCACGCTGGAAATGATTGCTGACCGCGCCCCGGCCAACATCCGTGAACTGGAAGGCGTGTTCAACCAGATTATGGCGAAGGTACGCTTTGCCCCCGGCGAAATGACGACCGAGCGCGTGGAGCGCACGCTGAATCACTTTTCGCAGCCGCGTAACCACTTTGCGCCCATTACGCTGCAACGGGTTCTGGAAGCTACCGCACAGCAGTTCCGCATGGAACCAAGCGCGATTACTGGCAAGCGCCGCACAAAAAAGGTGAATATTGCGCGGCAGGTGGCGATGTATGTGGCGCGGGAGATGACCGACGCTTCACTACCGCAGATTGGCGATGCTTTCGGTGGGCGCACGCACAGCACCGTGCTGCACAGTTGCAACAAAATCACCGACGAAATGGAATACGACCTCGGCGTTCGTGAACATGTGGAGCGCATCCAGCAAATTTTGATCGGGGATTGATAGGAATAGCGGCTGGCCTGTCGTTTCTCTGGCAAAAATCCCTGCGTCTCTGCGCCCCCGCGTCAAAAATCCCACCGCCCACCGCAAATCTGCGCCCCGTCCACGTTCCTGTCGGGCAGAATCAGTTGCGCAACGGCCCCACATGCTGCAAACTATGGGCATCTTAACGGATTACCCAGACAGGAGAGACTCCCCCATGACCGACAATGAAAATCCAACGCTGGAAAACGAGGCCAGCGACGAGGAATTTAAGGCCGCGCTGGAAGCCGCGCTGGATGCTGCCGAAGTGAGCGATGATGACCTTGCCGATGCTGAAGCCGGTGACGACGAATACCGTGCTGTAGATAGCTTGCAGGGCAACGAATTTGCGGTAGAGATCGACAACGAGCCGGTTTCCGGGGTGTTCCGCGTCAGTGGGCTGATGACGTTTGATCTGTACCCGGAAGAAGACGACGATGAAGAAGAGGTCGAGTACATCAGCATTGCGAAGATGGTACAGCGAGACGCCAACCTGCCGTTTAATGCGTGGCTGCGTGAAACCATCGAGGCTGGCACCTCTGGCGACCGCCCGACCCGCAATGTGGCTATCGTCGCTATTGACGACGGCGAGGAAACCCGACGCTGGACACTGAAGGACGCTTACATTATCGCCGTCAGCTACTCCGACTTTGACACAGCCAGTTCCGAACTGGTAGAAGAAGTGATCGACATCAGCTACGAGCGCATCATCGAAGCATGGACATGGAGCGACAGCCAGTAGTTCTGGCGTTTGCCGGGGCGGGGCATGGTACCTCGCCCACCCTGTTATGTCCGTTCTGCTGCTTTCACATGCGCGGCAATCGCCTCTACATCCGCCGCATGGTAGCCGAGAAGCTCATCGGCAGCATCCGCATAGTCGAGAAAATGCCAGTTAAACATCTCTTCAAATCCCCGGTTGTAAGTGAGATTCAAATCAAGATAGACAGACTCATTTCCGGGTAGGGGAACGGGTATGGTAGGTAGAGGTTCCATTACGTCGGACTCGTAGTGTAGATGAAATTCTTCAATAGAGCATTGTCTGTCCAAAATGTGAACATGATAGGGGCGGGCATCTTCACCACCGTCAGCATATGCAGGTGCCCCCAATGTTGTTGGCTGCGAGTGGATGTAATCTATTTCTACGAAGACAATTTCTGCTGGTAGATCGCGCCGTGCCTGAGCATATTCTTCAAATGCTGCATGTGGAGGTTTGTTATTGGGCGTTAGTAATTCAATCCAGACCAGAGGTTTTTGCCATTCATCAACCTCATGAATGTGAATGCAGGGACACATTTCACGGTAGGGGAGCGGAATTTCCTGTATTTCCTTGAATTGAAGTCCGTGATGAATGCTGGCATTGTACTTCATACCCATCGCAACCAGCTTCCTCCGCAATGCTCTGGTCATTTCAACTGTTTGCTCAAGGTGGAAACCCGGCCAACCGCGCTTCAGCAGTTTGCTGTGCTGGTATGAATTGATGCCGGGGAAAATGTTGTGGTCGAATTTCATGGTGCTGTACCGTTATTGCCATCGGCAGGGGCGGGGCCATGCCCGCCCACAGCACCATTATAGTACAGGTTATGCCAGACCTGCGCGTTTCTGTGCCCGCCGTGAGAGCGAATCCAGCAGCACGGCCAGCACGAGCACAATCCCCGTCACGACAGACTGCACGCCCGCGCTCCAGCCCAGCAGACCCATGCCATTCGCAAGGCTGGCAATGACGAACGCGCCCAGCAGCGCACTGCCCACACTGCCACGCCCACCAAACAGCGACGTGCCGCCGATAACCGCCGCCGCGATGCTGTTCAGCAGCAGGTCGCCGCCACCGGCCTCGGTACTGATGGAGCGCAGACGCGACACCAGAATAATACCGCCCATCCCGGCCATAAACCCGGAGATGGCAAACGCCGCCACGCGAATCTGTTGCACGTTGATACCGGCGCGGCGTGCGGCTTCTGCGTTGCCGCCCACGGCATACAGGTAGCGCCCGAAGGTGGTGTTATTGGTGATGAACGTGAGCACGCCAAGGAACACCAGCAGGATGATCCCCACCAGCGGCACCCCGCGATCAAGGTTCGGTGTATCGGCCTGGTTTGCAATGGCGACGACCGCCCCCACCAGCACAGCCACACCAGTGATCTGTAGCACAATCACGGACATGGGCTTGGCGGCAAGGCCCTGACGTTTGCGCGTGTTATGCGTGGAAATCTGGAAGAAGCCATACACAGCCACCACCACAATTGCCAGCACCCACCCCACCGGGTCAGGGAGTTCACTGTTGGCAATGCCGTTAATCACATCGTTGCTCATGCGGACGGTACCACCACGACCGAGCAAAATCAGTACCATGCCACTCCATACAAGGAAGCCAGCCAGCGTCACAATAAATGACGGCACGCTCAGGTAGGTAATGATGCTGCCCTGCAACAGCCCGATGAGCGTCGCAATTGCCAGTGCAATCGGTATGGCCGCCCACCACGCCAGCACAAGCGTCTGCGTGACGGCAAACTCACCTTCCACAAAGCCGAACCAGATCGGAATCCCGCGATCCTGCGTCATACCAATCACCAGTAGGGCACCGGCCATCGCACTGATGTAACTGACCGAGAGGTCAATTTCTCCGAGTAGCAGCACAAACACCACCCCGTAGCCAATCGTCGTGATAGCGGCCATCTGAATAATGAGGTTGTAGAGGTTGATGGGCGTTAAAAAGTTACTGTTACGGAACTGGAAAAATACCGCGATCACCACCAGCCCGAACAAAATCGGCAGAATACCGAGGTCGCCGGCCCTGATGCGGTTAAAGTAGGCCCCCATGTACTCGCCAAATGTCTGTGACTTCTGGCTGTTGAGCAGGGCATTTTCGGTACTGTCTTCTACGGGGGTGTTGGGGGTGTTCTGTACGGCGCTCATGCAATGTCCTCCTGCATACCGGGGACGGTTTTCAACTGTCCGGCGGTGATGGATTCAACAACTTCCTGGCGGTTTGTGTCTGCCGTGACGAACTCGTTGACCTTCTGGCCGAGCCGCAGCACGGTGATTTTGTCCGTGACTTCGAACACATCGTGCAGGTTGTGCGTGATGATGACGACGGCGAGGCCCTTATCGGCAAGGCGGCGCACCAGGTCAAGTACCTGGCGGGTCTGTGCCACGCCAAGCGCGGCGGTTGGCTCATCCAGGATGACCACACGGCTGTTCCACATCACGGCTTTGGCAACGGCAATGGCCTGGCGCTGCCCACCGGAGAGGCTGGCAACCGGCAGGCGCACACTGCGCAGCGTACTCACAGAGAGCGAGTCCAGCGTTTCAATCGTCTGGCGTTCCATTGCGGTTTCATCAAGATGGCGCATCCGGCGATACCCGACTTCGGCAACCGTACTCAAGAACTTGAGAACGCGGTTATCAGCTTTTGCCCATTCTGGCTTGCGGGTGATCTCTCGGCCCAGAAACATGTTTGCCACTACGTCGAGGTTATCGGCAAGGGCAAGATCCTGGTACACCACCTCAATACCGAGGTTGGCGCTGTCTTTGGGGCTGTTGATGTTGACGCGCTTGCCGTCGAAGTGAACTTCGCCCTCGTCGTAGTTGTAAATCCCGGCGATGCCTTTCACCAGCGTGGACTTGCCCGCGCCATTATCGCCCACGAGGGCCATCACTTCCCCCTCGGTGGCACTGAAGTCCACCTGGTAAAGCGCCTGCACCGCGCCGAAGCGCTTACTGACGCCCTTCAATTCCAGTAAAGGTTGGGTTGCCAACGAATATCTCCTTGAAAAAATTTATCTACAAACTTGTTGTTGCTGAATCTACAACCGATTATGGTTTCATAACCGTTTCGCTGACGAGTGTATCTGGCGTGTCATAGACGAACGTACACTGCCACACACCGCCTGCATCACCCACAATGGCGGGCCAGTACACACGATCTGCATAGGGCCGGTTTGCCGCGTCCAGTACCTGCGGCGAAAACCACCGTAATTCGCCCTCAGCATGATCTGGCAATACGGTTGCTGGTGCGTCATCCGGCAGGGTTGCCCGGTAAACAAATAGCTGCCAGTGGATCGGTACCGCCACGTCAACCGCCGTTTGAATCACGCGCAGTTGTGGCGCGGTGATGTGCAGCCCGGTTTCTTCGTGGATTTCCCGGATGCAGCACGCCAGCGGCGACTCGCCGAACTCCAGTTTGCCCCCCGGTGGCGACCACAGCCCGACGTAGGGCGGGTTGTTGCGCCGCAGCAACAATACCTTCCCCTCGTGGAACACATAGCACAATGAGCCAGTCACGATTTGACCGCGATTGGACATACGCAGGTTACTCCATACGGATGGTCTGCTCGGTAGCGCAGGTCACATTCAGTAGATACAGAACCAGGGACACCGGTACGATGCCCCTGTGCGACGGATTATATCGGATGAATAGAAGATGAGCCAGACGGCGGACGCTAAATCGGGCGGTGCCTGTGGGGGTGGCACCGGATTGCGACATGGGGGAGGCAAAGCCACAGAGAAAAACAGTTGACGGCGGCACTTCCCGCTGCCTGCACGCGGTTACTACAGCTTGAACCGCCAGCGGATACCAATGTTGTACAAACCCTGCGGCAATAGCCGGTTCACAATGGGTAGCCAGAAGGCATCTGTGCCCACGCGGTAGTGCAGGCGGGGGTTGTTGGCCTTCACCACCTGCGAAACCACATCGGCCACGTCCTGCGGGTCGGCCCCCTGCTCGATGCCCTCATCCAGCACCTGCATCATGGCCGGGCGTGCAGTGTCATAGTCGGCAATGGCATTGTGCTGCCCGGCCACGTTGTGATGAATCTCCGTTTTGAAGAAGCCCGGTTCCAGCAGTACCACCTGCACCCCGAACTGTGCCACCTCGTGATACAACGCTTTTGAGTAGCCCACAACAGCGTGTTTCGTCGCGGTGTAGTAGCCCTGCCCCGGCGCACCAATCAGCCCGGCCAGTGACGCAATGTTGATGATTTTGCCGCTGCGCTGTGCCCGCATTGCAGGGAGTACAGCATTCGTCGCCTCTGCCAGCCCGAAGAAGTTCGTTTCGAACACGCTACGGGCCGTTTCCATCTGTGTCTCTTCAACAAAGCTGTTCTGGGTAATCCCGGCGTTGTTCACCAGCACGTCAATGCGCCCCGCCTCCGCCAGTACCCCATCCACACATGCGGTGATACTGTCCACATCCGTTACATCCATCACGCGCATCTTCACGCCGCTGGCCGTATCCGGGCGTTCCCGGCGGCTGGTACCATAGACGGTCAGCCCATCACGCAGCAGCGTTTCTGCGATCAGCTTACCGAACCCCGACGATGCACCTGTGACCAGTGCGACTTTTTTGCTATTTTCTGCCATGATTCATGCTCCTGTGTTGTTCAGTATGTGCAATTTATCTCAGGATGTCTGTGATGTGTTACGTTTGCGGCTGCCTTTGATGAGTTTCATCAGCTTCGGCTGCTGCCATAGGGCAATGCCACTCAGTGCCATCAGTGGGAAGATAACGTAGGCGACAATCGCGTAAAAGACAGAATGGGTCGCCAGCGTGGGTGAGTAGAGATAGGCCCCGAAAAAGCCAGACCCGGCGATGTGAAGCCAGCGAATGATGATGCGAAACCGTCTGTTAGACATTTTTACATTCCTTACGTGTAAATTTTGACATATTAGAGACCAATAATCTACAGGGATTGCCCCTGTCCGTGGTTGCTACTGTGTATGCGTGGAAAACCCTCACAGGGTTTCAACCCAATCAATCATTTCTTCCAGCCAGCGAATGTACATGGTTTCGTATTCCATCCCATGCCGCAGCGTCATAGCCCAGTAGCCGCTATCCTGTTGTGATACATCGACCGGGTGGCCTTCCAGCAGGTCTTCGACATCAAACGTGTGGTATGTCGCCAGCCGTTGCTGGTGCAGTTCACGTTGCAGGCGCAGTTCACTCAGCACGGCGTCTTTATCCCGGCGGCCACTGAAGAACACCCGCACCATTGACTCATCTTTGTGGGCCGGCAGTTCGGTCATTGGCTCGCCCAACCACGCATTCAGTGTCGCCTCACCTGCCTCGGTGAGTGTGTATACCCGCCGACTGAGTTTATCGCCGCCGCTGTCGTCTGTCTCACTCGCCACCAGTCCATCGGCGTCCATTTTGCGCAGGGTGCTATAGATCTGGCTGTGGTAGGCGTGCCAGAAGTGCATCGTGGAAAAGTCAATCACGCGCTTCAGGTCATAGCCAGTCATCGGGCCGTACTGCAAGAAGCCCAGCAAAATGTATTTCAGCATTGTCGTACAGCTTTCATCTCGATCTGACATCACTGTACGACAGAGCGCCGAATATGTCAATTTTTACATATATAGATTTAATTAAATCCAGCCGTCGTTCGTCGCGTCGTAGTCTTCTCGTGCCGCTTCAACATCGGCATAAAACTGCTTCGACCACTGACACAGCGTCGTCAGGTGGGCAATCAGCGTTTCACCCAGGGGCGTAATACTGTATTCCACACGCGGCGGGCTTTCGTCATAGTCTGTGCGCAGAATAATACCGTTGCGCTCCAGCTTGCGCAGGGTTTGCGTCAGCATTTTACGGGTGATGCCCGGAATGGTGCGGCGCAACTGGCCGTAGCGGTTGTTACCCAGGCGCAGCGACCGCAATACATGGCCGACCCACTTATCACTGACGAGCGCGATAACATCATCGGAATTCGTAAGATTTTGCGAGGTTTTTGAGGGGGCTTGATTGAGCATAACTATCCAGAGGGTTAGCGATTACCTGCACTTCAGGTGGGCACAAAAAAGTGCCTGTGTGCAGGACTCATTATAGTTTTTTAGAGTGAAGGTATCAAGCAAGGGGGGCACCCCCCCATACAGCAGACCAAGGAGCGTTACTGATGAGTGGTACGATTGATACGATGGGCAGTAAAAAGGTTCTTCTCGTTGCTTCGAACCCGACAACATCCGGTCAGACAGGCTGGCCGATTGGTTTCTGGGCAGCGGAGCTGGCGCACCCGTACTGGGAACTGACCGAACACGGCTACGCAGTAGATATTGCCAGCCCGGAAGGTGGCAGACTGGAAGTGGATAGCTGGAGCAACCCGACCGACGAGTCCGGCTACTCCGAGCATGACCTCATCAGCCAGGGGTTCCTCACCATGCCGAAGACCCGCGCCCTGATCGACAACAGCCTCAAGCTGAGCGACATCAACCCCGATGACTACGACGCGATTTTGCTGGTGGGCGGGCAGGCCCCCATGTACACCTTCTACAAAAACGCAGAACTGGAAACGTTCTTTGCAGACTTCTATGAAACTGGCAAAATTGCGGCCACCATCTGCCACGCGACGTGTATTTTGCTGAATACCCGCCTTTCCAATGGCGACCTGCTGGTAAAGGGCAAAACCTGGACTGGATTTGCCAACAGCGAAGAAGACTTTGCCGATAACTTTGTGGGCCAGGCACTTCAACCATTCCGCATCGAAGACGAAGCCCGCAAGCTGGAAGATACCAACTTCATTGTAGACGGCATGTTCAAGTCGCATGTCGTGCGCGATGGCAATCTCATCACCGGGCAGCAGCAGTACTCTGGCACAGCCGCCGCCAGACTCATTATCGAAGCACTCGGCCAGTAAGCTACAGGGTGCGGGGTGTGGCGTGCAATACCCCGCATCGACAAAATATAAGGAGATAGGTATATGAAAATAGGTGTTCTTGGAACCGGAAACGTCGGCAGCAGGCTGGGCAAGCACTGGGTAACAGCCGGGCATGAGGTCATGTTCGGTGTGCGTGAAGTTAACGAGAAAACACAGCAGATTGCAACCGATGCCGCAGCCTCGATTGGGAGCATGGTAGAAGCCGCCGACTATGGTGAGGTGGTCGTGATTGCTATTCCGGGGCGTGTGATGGCCGATATTATCCCGACGCTGGCGCTCAACGGAAAAATCGTGATTGATGCGACAAACGGCGGCGGCACAGACGGCAAATCCGGTTCAGAATTAATCGCAGCCCTCGCGCCAGGTGCCGCTGTCTACAAGGCATTTAACAGCGTCGGGGCAGAAAACCTCGATAAACCGAGCTTCGGTGAGATTCAGTCAGACATCTACTACTGTGGCGCAAATGATGACCATGCGGAAGTCGTCGCCCAACTCATTGAAGACGTTGGCTTTCGGGCTTTCTGGGTGGGGGATCTGAGCAGAGCGGGGATGCTGGAGACACTGGCCCGGTTGTGGATTGCGATTGCCACGGGCACGGGGGCCGGGCGCAGGCTGGGGTGGCGTTTGCTAACGGAAGCCGACGAATAACCTCCACAGTGCAGGGGGCTGCGTTATAATTGCTCCATAGATAGGTGATAGGTAGAGGTGTGTTGCTATGGTTGACCTTCCACAAACAGGCACCCGCATGACTGCCGCTGAATACAGCCGCATTCCAGAAACACTGGAATCCATTCAGCTTATTGACGGGGTTGTTTTTCGCCCTTCCTCACCGAAGGACACTCATCAAAGCCCCCTATTAAAGATTGTATTTTTGCTGGATGAATTCCGGCGCGGCAGAATACACGCTGGAGTGGATAACCTTTATCTGAGCCAGAATATTGTAGTGCATGACCAATTTAGTTTTCGAAGAAGTGTAGAATGTATCCAAAAACGAGGATACAGCGCTAATGGGACGCAAGCAAACGTATGTGGTGAACCTGACGGATGAAGAGCGGAACGAGTTAGAGCGCATCGTAAAAACGGGACATCGTTCAGCCCGCGTGATCCGACGCGCACAAATGCTGTTGTGGATCGATCAGGGAAAATC
>JBCCQC010000006.1:0-22388 GCA_039024535.1 Chloroflexota bacterium | reverse complement strand
CGGGTGGCTGCGGTTCTGCGGCCAGCAAATCCCGTATTACTTCCTCCGGGGAGCGCAAGCAAAAGCGTATCCTTGGATTGGGTAAAGGCACAATCTGGACGAGTGACGATTTTGACGACTATCTCGGTGACGATTTCTGGTTCGGTGAATCGTGAGGCTATTGCTTGATACCCACGCCTTTATCTGGTTGGAGTCTGAGCCGGACAAACTGTCCTCTGATGCTTCTGATGCGATCACTGACGCGAAAAATACTGTGTTGCTCAGTCTGGTAAATGTCTGGGAGATACAAATTAAAATCGGATTGGGAAAGATGACATTGAATGGTTCACTGCCCGATGTGGTTGCGCGACAGCAAGAGAAGAACGGTCTGATTCTTCTTTCCGTGACAGCCAATCACATCTACGAACTGGCAAACATTGGCAATCATCATCGTGACCCATTTGACCGTCTACTGATTGCACAGGCCCGCTACGAGGGTATGGCGCTGGTCACAGCAGACCCACAGGTGCAGGCATACACAGTGACCACTTTATGGTAGGCAGCGTTACCCCTGCGCTGCCAGTGTCCGTGTGACCTGGTCAATATGGGCGTCGCAGTGGTCGGCATAGATTTTCACCAGGTCATCCGGCGTCAGCTCACCGATTTCACTGTGGATGCCCACGCGCTGCCACTGTTCCTCGGTCAGGCTCTCGAATATAGCAACCCAGCGGGTGTGCAGGCTCCGCAGCAGGTTGAGCGATACCTCTATGTTCGGTGTATCTCCGTCCACAAGTTTGGCCCACGCTTCCTGGTCATAGCCCTTCAGCGGGGGGCGTTCCTCCGTCAGTATCAGCTTGAGGCGCACATAGCTGTTGATGTGCGAATCTGCAACGTGATGAATATTCTGCGCAATTGTCCACTCGCCATCCAGAGCGCGTGCGGTTAATTGCTCGTCGGTCAGGCCGTTGACGAGATCAGCAAAGGCCCCCGGGAAGTTGCGGATTGTGTCCAGATAGGCGGCGCGTTGTTCGGGTGTGTGCATGGGTAATTTATCCTGTCTGTGGTAGGGGCATGGTACGCCATGCCCGCGTAAACCGTGTTCACATCACCCTACGACAGACTCCTGACCGTTTCCAGAGCCAGATCATGCAGTGCGACCACGGCACGTTCGGTGTCTTCCTCGCTGACGATGAACGAAATGCTGCATTCACTGGAACCCTGCGCTATAGAGAGTACATTCACGTCGTTGTTGCCCATGACGGTAAACACACGCCCCGCAATCCCTGGCGTACCGCGCATCCCGCTGCCCACTGCCGTAATAATCACCACATCGTCCTGGATAACCACGCTGTCCACGTCGCGGCTGTTAATTTCCTCGGTCAGTTCGGCTTCGATGGAGCCGCGCACATCAACCGCCTTGTTTTCTGGCACGGTAAAGCAAAAGCTCTGCTCCGAAGACGACTGCGAAATCATGAGGATAGAGGCACCGGCACGGGCCGTCGCGCCGAAGGCACGCCCTGCAATCCCCGGCACACCAATCATGCCACGCCCACCCACTGTGAGCAGGCTGACGTTGCGTACCACGGTCACGGCCTTGATGATGGTGGCTATGGCTTCGCTCTCTGCCTGGATGAGCGTGCCGGGGTGGGTGGGGTTAAACGTGTTGCGCACACGCACGGGCATATCCAGTTCAATAATCGGCTGGACGGTTTTAGGGTGGAGTACCTTTGCACCATAAAATGCCAGTTCGCCCACTTCCTGGTAAGAGACGGTTGGCAGCACCTGTGCGCGGTCGTCAATGCGCGGGTCGGTCGTCATCACGCCGTCTACGTCCGTCCAGATGATGAGTTCGTCGCTGCCGCTGTACGCTGCCATAATTGCCGCGCTGTAATCGCTGCCGCCGCGTCCCAGCGTGGTGATGGTGCCATCTGCCGTGGAGCCGATGAACCCGGTAATCACCGGCACATACCCCTCATCCAATGCGCCAATCACGTGCTTTTCAATCCGGGCCTGTGTGCCGTCCCAGATGGGGTCGGCATCCTGGAAGTTGTCGTTGGTCAGCAGCAGTCTGGTTGCGTCGAACTGCTTTGCGTTTACGCCGTGCTCCTGCATAATGGCGGCAATCATACGGCTGCTCAGGCGCTCCCCGAACGATACAATGCCGTCCATGATGCGGTCAGTGCGTTCACCCAGAATGCCGACGGCCTCGCACAGCTTGATCTGGTCATCAAGCAGTTTGTCGATCTTTTTCAGGATAGTTTCCCGTGCGTCACCCGGTTCCATCAGTGCCTCGATGGTATCCTCGTGTCGGTCGCGGATTCTGTCCGCGAGCTTTTGATATTCCCACTTGTCGCCACGCACAGCAGCATTAACGGTTTCCACCAGCATATCGGTCACACCGCCCATTGCAGAGACCACCACCACCACGCGATTACCGTTTTCAACTTCACTGCGCACAATCTCTACCACGTTAGAGATTGCCTCTACACTGCCGACGGACGTGCCGCCAAATTTCATCGTCAGGGTCTTCATTATGGCCTCTCCTCCTGATTACGAGACATAAAAAAAGCGTGTCGGGCAGTTCCCGAACACGCTTGTGATTACTGTGCTATGCCACCTGTGGCTATGACGTGCGAAAACGGCCCTTCCCTGCTATGTCGCAGGTAGTCATGGTCATCATGTCAGTTGCCATCATCATGTTGATGGAGACCATTTTGGTGGACTTTCTACACGTTTTTATTTACCGCGCACAGCATACCGTGATTTTTGGGCAGCGTCAAGTTATTCGATGGCCGCCGTTGCTCCGTGATCTGTGGCGGCGATGCGATAGACTTTCTCGCCTTCGTGTGACCTGATGTAGCGGCCAAGGTGAGCCATCACGCGCATCTTCGTCTGGGAGTTGTGCCACGTTTTGTAGTGCGCTTCGCTTTCCCACTGGCTGGTGATCGTTATTTCTTCGTCATTCGGGCTGCTGGTGATCCACGCAGTGATGTAGCCCGGTTGTCTTTGCATTCGTATGTGTACGGCACGCGTCCACGCTTCAACGAAATCGCGCTTCTGGCCGCGATTCAGGAGTATGGTTTGTGCTACGACATGGATGTACTTAACCCTGTTCACGTCATCCTCTTTTCTTTCCGCGTGTTGCCATATTTATGGGCGACACAGGTTAAGCGTTTGTCAAAAGCGTAATGCTTTTATTAGAGGTCAATGATACCGCATGTGCGCCTGTTGCGTGTGAAGATTCCGTGAAATTGGTGCAATCAAACGTAAATTCAACGATTATGTGAGGATTTTGAGGCGCTCTGCGGCCAGCCTGCCACCTACGATATTGCCAGCCGGTGGCCCCAGTTCCAGTTCGGCCAGTGCGCCGCTGACGTGGATGCCTGCACCCCAGCACAGCTTTTGATTGACTATCGGGTAGCCGCAGTCTGCTGTGGGGAGGCCGAACCAGTCGATGACTTCATCCAGCCATGCGCCACCGGGCCGCGCCATATCAAAGCCGGTTGCAAGCAAAACGCGATCTGTCGTCAGTGTGTTGCCATCGGCCAGATGCAGTTTAACTCGCTCATCGGCATATTCTGCGCGGACAATCTCTCCCTGCACCCGTGTTAGCATTTGCTCACGGAGTGCCTCGCGGACGTGTTTTGCTACATCAGAGGACATGGAGCCACGATTACGTGCCTGCGTGATTAACTGCCGCCGTGCAGTGGGGGTGGGGGTGCGCCGGAACATGCCGCTGCACTTCGGGCCAAGCCAGCAGGGGCTGCTGTCGAAATCGTGTTCTGTGATGGCATGGCGCATGAGCATCGTCACGCTTGCTGGCTGCTGTGCGGTGAGGTGCAGCGCCACCTGCCCGGCAGTGATGCCACCACCGACGATGACCGTTTGTTTTTCCGGCTCCAGCATGTGCAGGTCAAAGTGCCAGTCGAAGATGTGATGGATGGGCGCACCGTTCTCACGTAGTGGCTGTGCCCATGACGGGATGTTCAGGGCGGTGCGGCCAATTGCCAGTACTACCCGCCGCGCCCGAATAACGCCCGATGAGGTTTCTATTTTCATGCCGCCTTTTGTGGTCATGATGAATTCTGCTGTGCCCTGTAAGCGCAGGTCTGCGAGGTTGCAGGCGTTGATGGTATGCGCGGTGTGTGCCTGGAATAGATCATAGGCGGGGCGGCGATAGGGCCGGATGTAGTTGCCGGGTGCCGGGTGAGCGTTCATGTAGTTTTGCAGCGAAAAATGTTCTGTATCGACGTGGTGAATCTGTGCAGAGCGCATGTAGCGCATTCCCGTGTTGCCGGTGTAGCGGTTCCACTGTGCCAGCGGCTCTGCGTGTGGATCCAGCACGCGCACGTTTGCCGCCGGGACGCCGTAAGCGTTCACCAGATAGTTTGAAATGGTTGTGCCCAGCATCCCGCCGCCGATAATCAGCCAGTCCAGCATTGCGGTTGTTGCTCCTGTGGTTTCAACATAAGTGGTTCGGGTGGATTCTGCCGGTTGCAGTGGTGTTTCTGTACACTGGGGATATTTATTGCCAGCATCAGAGAGGTACCCCCATGCCGATTATGATCCGCCAGTTAAAACCGCACGGCCTGCAACCCGTTGGTTACACTGCCGATTCGCTTAAAGCGGCTGCTGACCATGAACCCGCCGATGGTGTCTATACGGTTGCCATCACGCATGGCGAAAACCGTGTGCTCAAGCTCACAGCGCACCTTACGCGCCTTGCGGATTCTGCACAGCGTGAGGGTATTGACTTTACCCTGCCGCATAGTGAAATTCGCGCTGCGCTGCGCCAGGTCATCAGTATGGCAGAGCTTGACCGTGTAAAGTTTCGCATCACGGTGCCACGCGCCACCCCGAACGACATTATTATCAGTGTGGAAGCCTACCACGGCTATCCCGAATCCTATTTTACGGAAGGTGTGAAGGTGGTGACTGCGGCCAACAGTGCGCGGCATAACCCCGGCGCTAAAGATAGTCAGTGGATTCTTGATCGTAAGGCTATTGAAGATGGGCTGGCCGCTGATGTGCATACCGCTGTGCTGCTGGATGCGGGGGGCAACATGCTGGAAGGTACCAGCAGCAATTTTTACGCCGTTATGAATGACCAGCTTTACACGGCTGTGGATGGTGTGCTGCCGGGTACATCGCAGCAGATTGTGTTTGAGACTGCGCCGGATGTACTGCCGCTGGTGAAAACGCCGGTGAACATCCGCGATGTGGGCAACATACAGGAAGCCTTTATTACCAGCAGCAGTCGCTGGGTTATGCCGGTGGTGCAGATTGATGCTGTGGTGATGGGGAATGGGATGCCGGGGCCGCATACACTGCAACTGCGAGAGGTTTTCCTGCGGTGGGTGGACGAGCATTCAGAAGCAGTCTAATTTCCTAACACATCACAGAGCAGGGTTGTCATGTGTCACAAATTTATGTGACATTTGACACTGAGGCGATATGATGGCGAATTGTAGGATGAGCTTAGAATTAAAATAATGTGGATTTAGGCGTAAGGATCGTGAGATTCATCGTGGATAACACGATACTGCCACTGATGAACTTCTGATCGCAATGTTGTTTGCCGCAATCGTATCTTCTCAATAGAAAAGGGAGCTAACCGTGGATAGTGGAACACTTGCCCGGTATACCGGGGTGCCGCGCACAGAGATTGACCGTTTGCTGAGCATGAGTGGTGGGGCTGTGGTGGAAGATGCAGGTTTTATGAATCCGGTCGGGAGTATTGACATCACCCTGCTCAAGCAGTCGTTGCCAGCGACACGCGCCGCCTATGAAGAACAGTTGCCGGCCCTGCGCAAAGATATTACCGGGCGCTACGGCGTTAACGCGGATGTGATGTCTGCGCATACGCTGGGTAACTGGATTGTGGGGGCGCTGGAGTTCCCGCAGTACATCTCATCTATCACCAGCAATCATACAAATGTGCCGCGTGAGGTGTTTGTGAACGAGATGCCGCAATTGCTGGCAATGGTGGAAGATGTGCCGGATGGCGGGACTGAGTGGCAGAAGGCGCTGTGCATTTTTGCCCTCCCGCTGATGACGAAAAACTGATTGAAACCCCACGGGCGCGGCGCGGTGCCGTGTCCGTTATGCCCGCACGGGCACCAACCACCCATCCCGATACAGATTCATAACATCATCTCTGGCAATGTCTGCGTCACTGCGATACTGCTCGGTGAAATCGTGGTACTGTCGTCCGTTGGCGGCATACACCCACGGCGACTGAACAAACTGCGTCTGCGGCGTCAACGGGCGGTGTATATAGGGCATGAGAGGGCGCTTTTTCGCGTTCAGGATGATGTGTGCGTAGGCTTCGACCATATCGGCACGCTGGAACCGTGTTTGCAGGTCTGTGAGTGTGGCTGGGGGTGTACGCTCTCCGTTTTTGATGATGCGTGCGGCAATTGCGGCGGCAGATTGCACATCCCCATAGTCTACCTTTTCGATTAAACCCTCCGGGAGCAGTTCACGTGCCGGGCCGACCCGCGCCACAATGGACGGGGTACCGCAGGCCAGCGACTCATACGGCACATTCCCGAACGTTTCTACATAGCTGCCGATGGCAAACGTCACCGCGCCCATGCTGTAATACTGTGGCATTAAACTCTGCGAAACCCAATCGTGGAACACAAAATTTTCCGTGAGGCCATAGTGTTCCATGCGCCCGGTCACGTCTTCGTAAAACGCTTTATCCCCCGGTGAAAGTGCGGATTCTATCCAGCGGGGCACCAGCACCCGCAGGTTTGTTATGCCGTGCTGGTGTACCAGCAGGTTGGCTGCCTCGATGACTTCCAGAATGCCTTTTCCACGTTCCGGGCGGTGCGGATACAGGGCGATGGCGTGTTCGTCCGGGTTTACCTGCGGGATGCGCTGGCGGATGGAATCCGTGGGAGAGGGTCTGAAGGTGTCAAAATCGAGACCGTTGTAGATCACGTGGGTGCGGGCGGCTAAATCCGGGAAGAAGCGGCCCACTGTGTTGAGGATCACATCGCGCTGGTAGTTGCTGATTAAAATCAGATCGTCGCCCTGGAACAGATATGCGCTCTGGAGCGTTTCTGCAAATAGGACGCTGCGTAAGGAAACCACCGTGGGCACTGTCTGGTAGATGTAGGGGAAGATGAAACCGCCATCGTGACTGTAAAACACATCGGCCTCTGCCAGATGTTCGCCAATATCCTGTATGGCGCTGGCAATGTTGTAAATCGGGGTGGCATAGGGTTCCGGGTAGGGTTGCTTGAACCGGAAGATGGGCAGCACGCGGGCGTTTTCGTGCCACTGGAACGCTTCGGTGGCGTCCGGGTCGCGGCGGGTACACAGCACGGTGATATTGTGGCCCTGTTCGGCGAGGTGCATTATCACCACGTAAAGCTGTTTTTGCGCACCGCCCATCACGCGGTCTTCAAACAGTGGTGTCATGGAAAATGCTGTGATGTTCATCCAATATTTTCCCGGTTTCTCTCACATTTTTTACAGGTTTTCGTTTACGTTACTCATACCAGCTTCATAAAGCGGTGGTAACTTTAAGATCGGATACACGACAGTAGCAATTTTAACTCAGTCGTGTAGATTGGCGCAAAAGCCGGTTAATAGACGAATACTGCGTGTAGGGGTCGCACGTTGTGGGATGTCTGGTAACCCGCTGATGTAGTCAACCGAAAGGCTGCGCAATACCAGCGATGCCCTGAAATACAAACTGCATTGGTAAGGAGAACTTCCATAATGTGCGAGAATCACGGTCACAATGGCAATGGCGAGAGGCCGACCACGAACGGAAACGGGAATGGTAACGGCAACAGCACATACCGCATCACAGATACCGCAGAAATCGAAATACCTTCCGTTAGCGGGGGAATCGTGGTCAGCGGTGGCAACCTCATCAACGAGTTTGAGGACTTCCAGCCCAGCTACAACGAAGCCTACGAACAGACGGAAATTTTAGATCCGCACGACGATGCACAGTTCCAGCGGATTCATAACGCAATCCACGAACTGCTGGATGCTTTCAATGTAAACTGGGATGACCCGAATTACACCGATACCCCGCTGCGCGTGGCGAAAGCCTATACGCAGTACTGGGCCAGTGGCTATGCCCGCCGCCCGGAGGACGAAATTACCGTCTTCCCGAACTCCAGTGGCAGCGAAGACCTTGTAATGGTGAAGGATATGCAGTTCTACAGCCTGTGCAGCCATCATCTGGCCCCGTTCAAGGGGTATGGTGCGGTGGCGTACATGGCAGACGAAAAACTGCTGGGCCTGAGTAAGCTGGGCCGCATCCTCGATATTTATGCGCGTCGGTTCCAGTTGCAGGAGCGCATCGGCGCACAGACGGCAGATACCCTCATGCGGCTAATTGAGCCGAAGGGCGTGATGGTTGTGTTGTACGACGTAGAGCACATGTGCATGTCGTCACGCGGGGTGCAGATGCATGACGCTAACACGACGACGATTGCAACACGCGGCATTTTCAAAGAGGACGCCGACCTGCGCAACGAGGTGCTTTCTATGCTGAAGTAGCGAAATACCCGGTGGGGGCGTGGCACGCCGCGCCCCGACTGAGGGTTATGCTACCTGTACACCGCCACCAGTTGAAACTGGTCAATGCCCCACGTAACGGCATTCCCGACAGATACCCCACCCAGCAGCATACGCGGCAGCAGCACATGGCCTTTGACCGTGCCTACTACCGACATCGGCTGTTTAATCAGTTCATTATCGCAGACGAGAAATTGTTCAACATCCGGTTCCCACTTCAGGCTGCGGATGGTGCCGCTGAGTTTGCCGGTGCGTGTGATACTTTGCGTGAAGGCACGCACTCTGTCTGCACCACTGACGACGATGACAAAGCTGTAGGTTTTCCCGGTTTTGATGTCCTGCGAGATGCCTTCCGGGTCATCTATGGTGACCTGTTTGCCGTGGATGGTACGTATTACCAGCTTACGGCTGAAGGCGACCCCGTGGTAGGTTTCCGTTGGTGTATTTTCTTCCAGAATGCCCTGTACAAAATCCTGCATGGTTAATCTTCCCTGTTCTGGTTCTGTCCTGTTGCACTGGCAATCCCGGCGAATACCAGCATTACCCCACCCACCAGCATAAATTCACCTACCAGTGTGACTGCTTCGATGAGCAGGGCTGCACTGCTGAGCAGCAGAAAAATGCCGGTAATGGTATGGGTACCGAACCGCTGCCGCCGCTGTGTGAGGTAAACTACACTGAGGCCCATGATGATGACGGCTGCCAGGGCTGCCAGTGCCCGCATGAGAAAATTCTCGCTCAAAGTATGCCCGGTGCTTATGGCTTAGACTTGATTTTGCATTTTAGCATGATAACATCTTCCCCCGACATACGCTGACGCGACGTTCAGCCAATTGTTGGAAAGTGCTAACACACCAACTTCATCAAGAGCAGCAGAGAGACCCGGCTCGTAGAAGCTGCGGCAACCCCCGAAGCGTCGGGCAGGTGCCAAATCCGGCAGAGCAGTGCTCTGGTAGATGAGAGCGTAGTGATGGTCAAGAGCGATTGCTACACGCTGCTCACTGCCGAGTGGCGTTTTTTATTTTAGATCAGTTCACATAGCAATAAAGGACATACCCACACATGACCGAACAGGCATCTGCAGCAGCAAACATCACGTTTATGACCTCCCCGCAGTATTACTTTACGTCGGAGTCCGTTTCCGAAGGGCACCCGGATAAAATGTGCGACCAGATTTCCGATGCGATTCTGGATGCCCTGCTGGAACAGGATCCGAACTCCCGCGTGGCGTGCGAAACCGCTACCACTACCGGCATTGTTTTCGTTTTTGGCGAGATCACCACATCCGCCTATGTAGACATCGAAAAGATCGTCCGCGATACCGTCCGTGACATCGGTTACACCCGTGGCAAGTATGGCTTTGATGCCGAAACGTGCGGCGTGATGGTGTCTATCAAAGAGCAGTCTGCCGATATTGCGCAGGGCGTGGACGAAGCGCTTGAATCCCGTGAGGGCCAGATGTCTGACGCGGAAATTGAGGCGATTGGTGCTGGCGACCAGGGCATGATGATTGGTTTTGCCTGCGACGAAACCGACGAATACATGCCGCTGACGGCTGCGCTGTCCCATCGCCTGACGCGCCGCCTGGCCGAAGCACGCAAGAGCGGCGAACTGCCCTGGCTGCGCCCGGACGCCAAGAGCCAGGTTACGGTAGAGTACGCCTATGGCAAGCCGAAGCGCATTGACACGATTGTGATTTCCACGCAGCACGCCCCGGACATCACGCAGGAAGAAATCCGCAGTGCGGTGATTGAGAATATCATCAACGATGTAACGCCGGGTGATCTGATGGACGAAAACACCCGTATTTTCGTCAACCCGACCGGGCGCTTTGTGACCGGCGGCCCGCTGGGTGACGCTGGCCTGACCGGGCGTAAGATCATCGTGGATACTTACGGCGGTGTGGCCCGTCATGGGGGTGGCGCGTTCAGTGGCAAGGATGCGACGAAGGTAGACCGCAGCGCGGCATACATGGCGCGTTATGTGGCAAAAAACGTGGTTGCTGCTGGCCTCGCAGACCGTTTCGAGCTTCAGTTGTCTTACGCGATTGGCGTGGCACAGCCCACCTCGCTGGCTGTAGAGACGTTTGGTACGGGCAAGGTATCTGACGCGAAGATTGAAGAACTGATTCGCAAGCATTTCGATATGCGTCCGGCTGCGATTATCCGTGACCTTGACCTGCGCCGCCCGATTTTCAAGCAGTCGGCAGCATATGGGCACTTTGGCCGCACGGACATTGACCTGCCGTGGGAGCGCACCGACAAGGCCGACGCGCTCCGGGAAGAAGCGGGCCTGTAATTGCCAATCATCTCCTGTACACGCTCGCTCATGGTAAAATAGCCAGAGAACGAGATGTACAGGAGACATCCCCATGATTCACACTCCCGCTGCTGTGGCAGTACCCCTGCGCACCGATGAAAATGGTGTGATTCGTATTGGTGATACACGCGTCACGCTTGTAACTGTCATAGGGCGGCATCGCGCCGGGGATACCGCCGAACAGATTCATGAGGGTTTCCCGGCGGTTCCACTGACGGATATTTACGCGGTGATTGCATATTATCTGGCGAATCGTGATGCGGTTGATGACTACCTCCGTGAGGTTGACGAAGCAGCAGCGCAAACTCGCCGCGAGTGGAAAGCGCGTTACACGCCGGAGCAAACAGCCCGGAACGAGTATCTCAACCAACAAATAGCTTCCAATCAGGAAAATAACTGATTCAAGCTGTGACGCTCAAAAAATCTGAAACAGCCCGACAATAATGTTCCCCACGCCAATAAAGACGAATAGCGCACTCAAGAAAAACATTACCCAGATTATTACATGCGCCACTGCTACCCAGAACTTCGATACCTTTTCCCCATTCAACATATACCCCTGCTGTCTGGCGGTCGTTGTGCGTTTCCGAAGCTGCGTGGCATGGCGATAGGCAAAAATGCCGCCAAACACAAAAACCGGGCCGAAAATGATACCTTCCATAGCCGAATGGCCTTTTATCCTCTGCATACGTCACATTTATCATGTTAGCGCATTGTTATGTGCTCGTGTGTAAAACATTTGCCGTGCCCCCCGGTACGGAGTATAGTCTTACCATGATCGAATCATGAGTCAGGACAGGTAAACCATGCGTGCATTGGGACGAGCAATAGGCGATGCGTTCGGTTTCGTCGGACGAACGTTCAAGGCGTTATTCAGCCTCCTCTGGGGATTTATGGTGATCTTTTCGTTCATCGTGAATCTGGTGTTGATTGTTGTTGTCGCTATCCTCGGCATTCTCATCTTCAACATCAAAAATGACGTGGCCGACCCGCTGCTGAAGGGCCTGCACAGCAGTTTTGTGGGGCTGGACGAAGCCACGATTGACTGGACGATCCCCGTGCGGGACAGTGTGGACGCGACGTTTGACCTGCCACTGGCGCAGAATACGGTGGTAGTGCTCACAGACGATGTTCCACTCACCGTCAGCGCAGACATCTCTGGCCAGGTTGCGATTAACAATGCGACGGTGGCACTCACCTTGCCCACCGGTACCCGCCTGCCCGTGGCACTGGATTTGATTGTGCCGGTGGATGAAGTTATCCCGGTGAACCTGGACGTGCGGGCTGTGATTCCGCTGGCAGAAACACAACTCCATGACCCGTTCGAAAACCTGAAGCTGACGTTTGAGCCGATTATTCTGGCGCTGGATAACCTGCCGAATAACTTCGGGGAAGCCTATGCTGATGCCAATGCGACGATTGCTGGCGTGCCGCCGAATCTGTTCGATGAGCAGGGCAGCCCGTACATTCAGGATCCGTGGCTGGGCTTCTCTCGGACGGCGGGGCTGGGCTATTCGCTGCTGGGTGAGTCGCGCGTGTTGAATACCCCGCTGACCATTCTGGACTATCAGCCGGGGGTATCTGGTGTGCTGGAAACGGAAATTCTGGTGCAGGGCGGCATCCCCGCGCTGGATCAACAGGTGCGGACTGATCTGTATGGGGCGCAGGCGTCGGGGCCGGGGGGTGCCAATGCCACGGCATTAGAAACACTGCAAACCCGAGGGGTTCCGGCAGGGGCTTACACCGGCGACTTTAACTCGCTGGAAGTGGAAGCCGATGCCGTGCCGGTCGATAATGCACAGGCAGCCCCACAGGATGATGGTACAGCTATTGGTGGCCCCACAGATGACCTGCCCATCGTCAACGAAGATGGCGAACTGGTTCCAGATGAAAACCCGCAGCCGTTGTTTACGCCGGTGCCGCCCACCGGTAATTGATTCTGGTGCCAGAATGCCATAGAATGCCTGCCGCAAATGGGGTGACGTGTGTCGCCCCTTACTTATCATGCCTATGCAGGAAGCCCCATGACTGACTACAACACGACCCCGCCCATCTGTGACTATGAAGGTTCCACTTACCGCACGGACTTCTGGGAAAACCGGGGCCGTGACTACGAAGACCGCGTGGAACGGGTGGCGCTGGATGCGCTGCTGCCGTTCGGGGGGGGCAGGCGCCTGCTGGAAATTGGTGCCGGTTATGGCCGCCTGACGAATATGTACCACGCCTATGAGCAGGTGGTGGTGATGGACTATTCGCTGAGCCATGTGCAGCAGGCCGCCGCAGATCACGGGCATCAGCAGCGATATGTGTATGTTGCCGCCGATGTATATAACCTGCCGTTCCGTCCCGGTGTGTTTGATGGCGCGACCATGATTCGTGTGATTCACCATCTGCGGGAGGTGCCGCTGGCGATGACGCAGGTGCGTAACGTGCTGGCCCCGAAGGGCGTTTTTGTGCTGGAGCACGCCAACAAGCGTAACCTGAAGGCGATCTTGCGTTATGCTACCGGCCAGCAGGACTGGAACCCGTACACCCGTGCGCCACACGAGTTTGTGGAACTGAATATCGACTTTCACCCATCCTACATTACCGACGAACTACAGGCCGCCGATTTTGCAGTGGTGCGCCGTGTGCCCGTGTCCTATTTGCGGCTGGGTGCGCTCAAGCGGAGCGTGCCGACTGACGCACTGGTTGCGCTGGATCGTGTGTTGCAGCAGACGGCGCTGTTCTACAGTCCGAGCATTTTCACGAAAAATATCGCCATGGGTGATACGCCCGATAACACCGGGGTGGCGCTCTCTGAGCCGGACGCGCTGTTTGTGGCTCCCGGCACGGGGAACCCGTTGCGCCGTGAAGGTGATACAATGGTGGATACGATCACGGGGACGCGGTGGGCTGTGCGTGATGGCATCTACGACTTTAAAGCGCCGCTGGAATGAGTTAAGATGGATATACATTGTATATTTAGGATGCATTCTATGAAGATGAAGGTAAACAGGTGGGGCAACAGTCTGGGCATCCGGTTGCCGAAAACAATTGCGGAACAGCTTGACCTACAGGATGGGGCTATCGTTGATGTTGAACTGCGCGACGATGAAATTGTTATCAAGCGCAGGCGTTACACCCTTGATGATATGCTTGAGCAGATCACCCCGGAAAATGTGCACGGGGAAACGGACTGGGGCACACCCACCGGGAAAGAGCAGCTATGAGCTATATCCCGCAGCGTGGTGATGCAGTATGGCTCACGCTGGATCCGACAGAAGGGCGTGAGCAGGCCGGACGACGCCCGGTGCTGGTGTTGACGCCACAGGCTTATAACGAGAAAACCGGCCTGATGATCGTTGTGCCCATCACGAACCGCAAAAAGGGATACCCGTTTGAAGTAGAAATCCCTTCCGGGCTGAATGTAACGGGCGTGATTCTGAGCGACCACTTGAAAAGCGCAGACTGGCAGGCTCGGAATGCCGCGTTTATTGATAAAGTGCCGAATGACGTTGTGAACGATGTCCTCGAAAAGCTGAATACACTGATTGGTTGACGGTATATGACTATCCAGCCCTTCAAGCTCGAACGCTACTTCGCAAAATACGAATTCGATGTGCCCTACCTGCTCAGTTCCTCAGATAGCGAAGCCATCTCCATCCCGGATTTGCTGGCTTACGCCTCTGATGAGCGCCGCGCACAGTGGGAAACACTCACGCTTGGCTACACGGAGTCAAAAGGCCACCCGGATTTACTGGCCGGTATTGCCGCCATGTATACGGACGACATCACGCCGGAGAATGTGATCGGGCTGGTGCCGGAGGAGGGTATTTACATTGCCATGCAGACGCTGCTTTCCCCCGGCGACCACCTGATTTCCACGGCTCCTGGCTATCAATCGCTGTATGAGGTGGCGCGGAGCAACGGCTGCGAGGTGTCGCTGTGGATGCCGGACGCTGACGACGGCTGGCACTTCGATGTAGACGCGCTGGCCGCGCTCATCACGCCGCAGACGCGCATGATTGCCGTGAACTTTCCGCATAACCCCACAGGCGCACTCCCCACACAGGCGGACTGGCAGCGGATTGTAGAGTTGGCCCGTGAACACGACCTGATTCTGTTCAGTGACGAGATGTACCGCTTTTTCGAGTATGAGCCGGAAGACCGCCTGCCTTCTGCGTGTGAGCTGTATGAAAATGCTGTGTCGCTGTGCGGCCTGTCGAAGTCATTCGGGTTGCCGGGGTTGCGCGTGGGCTGGCTGGCGACGCAGAACGCCGCCTTCATGGAGCAGTTTCAGGTTTACAAGGACTACACGACCATCTGCGGCAGCGCCCCCGGCGAAGTTCTCGGCATTATCGCGGTAGAGGCCCACACGCAGCTATCTGAGCGCAATCTGGAAATTGTGCAGGCGAACCTGGCGGTGCTGGATGGCTTCTTCGCACGCTGGAATCACTTGCTGCGCTGGCAGCGCCCGAAAGCTGGAACGATTACGTTTGTGGAACTGCTGGCCGATGTGTCGATTCAGACTGTGGCCGATGAACTGGTTGCGCAAAAAGGCGTGATGATTCTGCCGTCTGCGGTGTACGACTATCCCGGCAACTACTTTCGCATCGGGTTCGGGCGGCGTAACCTGCCAGAAGCCCTCGCGCAGTTCGAAACCTACCTCAAGGAACGTTTTTGAGACGCAGAACGACCACCCGCGCCCGTATTGCCGCGCTGGTGGTGGTGAACCTGCTGCTGCTGTCGCGGCTGGTCTACCTGATTGCCACCCGCGAACCGCCTGTCGCCTTTCCACCCATTGAACCTGAACAGATCATTGAGCGGGACGACCTCAATGCCCGCACCTGCACCCGCGCTATTCTACTGGCTGCGAACCCGGATGCGCGGCGAGTTGAAGATGTGGACAACGTAATCGACGCTGACGAAGCCCGCCGTGTGGCGGATGTGGTGCTGGCCGCCTACTTTGAGCGGCGGCTGGGCCGTGATGTGATTGTGCATGAGCCGCTGCTGATTACGGCAGATGTGTTCGGGGCAGAGCGTGTGGCATGGGGGCGTATGTGGCTGCCCCCGGACGAGGATGGTGATTATGAAGATGCCGAGGTGGTGATTGTGTACGTGGATGCGCGTTCTGCGGTGCCGCTGCTGGTGTTTACCGATGCGCGTGTGCGGGATCCGCAGGCAGCGGGGTGTTTTTCGCCACAACCAGCAGATTATCAGCGTGGCTTTGAGGTGATTGCGCCGTTATTGTTCACTACCGCCGTGGCGCTCATATTTACCGGGGTCTTTCTGGATCGACGCGACCGTGAGGACAACTCTAAGTTGCAGAATACAGACTGAATCGAGTACCATTCGATGAGGTGCAGGGTCTTACTTGATTTTGCGCAGTGTCCAGTTACAGGTGGAGAGTAGCCCCGTGGAATACGACGACATCATTATTGCCCCTTCCATTCTATCAGCCGATTTTGCACGGTTGGGCGAGCAGGTTCAGGCGGCGGAGGCTGGCGGTGCTGGTTGGATTCACATTGATGTGATGGATGGTCGCTTTGTGCCAAACATTACGATGGGGCCGCTGGTGGTAGAGGCCGTGCACCGCTCTACGAGCCTGCCGCTGGATGTGCATCTGATGATGATTGAGCCGGAGCATATGCTCCCGGCGTTTGCAGATGCCGGTGCCGACCATATCACGGTTCACTATGAGGTGTGCCAGGATGTATACCGCACCGTGAACATGATAAAGCGGTTGGGCTGCAAGGCTGGCATTGCCATTAACCCGCATACCCGCGCTGCCGTGCTGTATGAGATCATGCCGATTATTGACGAAATCATGGTGATGACTGTGAGCCCTGGCTTCGGTGGACAGTCCATGATTGAGGCGACACTGCCCAAGGTTGCACGCCTGCGGGCGATGGCTGCCGACAAAAAGCGCGAGAACATGCCCATCGTTACTGATGGCGGCATCAACTTCGATACTGCGCCGTCTGTGGCGCAGGCTGGCTCTAATGTGCTGGTGGTGGGTTCGGCAGTGTTTAACGACACCTCTATTGCCGACAACATCGGGATGCTGCGCGACTCGCTCAAATCTGAGGAAGTTTAGTAGACACTTTCTAATAGATTTTTATACCGCATAAGCGCCACTACAGCGTGGCTGCGGCGTTATTACAATTAGAACCGTTTAACCGTGGCACGCGGTATACCCTCCGCAGGCCACCCTGATAGGAAACCGAACCTTATGACAATGACTGAGATTGATACAACACACCGTCAGGTTTGTGACGGATATTTGCTGAAGTGGCTGGTGGCCGCAGGGCAGGCATGGCTGGAACGCAACATGGAGCATGTCAACCAGCTTAATGTGTTCCCCGTGCCGGATGGCGACACCGGCACCAATATGCACCTTACCATGCGCAGCGCCTATAACGCCGTAAGCAAGCTAGAAGACGAACCGAACGTCGGTAAGGTCGCGCAGACGGTGGCCGATGGTGCGCTGATGGGTGCGAGGGGGAACTCCGGCGTGATTCTGTCGCAGTTGTTGGCGGGGTTTGCTGCCGGGCTGGAAGGCAAAGCAAGCTTTAACGCGCAGGAATTTGCCGATGCCTGCGAGGTGGCCGTGGAATATGCGTATAAGTCTGTGGTCGATCCGGTTGAGGGGACTATTCTCACCGTCTCCCGTGAGGGGGTAGAGGCCGTGGTGGAACTGGTGAGCAGGACGCCGGATATTGCCCTGCGCGACACGCTGGAAACGCTGGTTGCAGCCGCAAAAGTCTCATTGGATGGCACGCCTGACCTGCTGCCCGTACTCAAGGATGCAGGCGTAGTGGATAGTGGTGGCACGGGTTTCCTGTATGTGGTTGAGGGAATGCTGCGCTTCCTGGAAGGTAAGCCGGTAAAAGACCTGGCCGGGGAAGGCCAGCACAAAGCCGGTGCGGAAAACTGGCAGGACGCCCTGGTGCCGGAAGATGAAGAAGGCTACGGCTACGATGTGCAGTTCCTCATCCACGGGGCCAACGTGCCGGTAGAAAAAGTGCGCGAAGATATTGACGCGATGGGCTGGTCTACGCTGGTGGTGGGCAAGCCGGAACTGATTAAGGTTCACGTCCATGTACACAACCCGGCAGAGCCGATTAACTATGCTATTGCTACACTCGGCGCAGAGATTGACGACATTGTGGTCGAAAACATGCAGTTGCAGTATAAGGATTACGTGGCAGACCGCGAAGCCCGTGAATCTGGCCTTGTGAACGAGGTGGACGGCGCGGCAGTGGTCACAGTGGTGACGGGGGTGGGCCTGCACGACCTGTTCACCAACGACCTGAAAGCCGCGTACATCATCCACGGCGGCCAGACCATGAACCCGAGTACAGAGGATTTTGTTGCTGCGATTGACGCCATCCCGAACAAAGACATTATCCTGCTGCCGAACAACAAAAACATCGTCATGGCCGCGAACCAGGCCGCAAAAATCAGCGCGACTAAAAACGTCACCGTGGTGCCGTCGCGCACGATTCCGCAGGGTATTGCCGCCATGTTCGGCTATGTGAACATGACTGTGGGCGACCCGAACGCCGAACTGGACGAGATTGCCGAGGAAATGCGTGAGGCAATGGGCGACATCGCCACTGTGGAGATCACACAGGCTACACGCACCGTCACGCTGGATGGTGTGGAAGTGGGCGAGGGGCAGTACATCGGCATTGTGGACGGCAAGCTGCTAGCCGCTGGCGATAACCTGACTGGCACGGTGAAGGCCGCACTGGAGCATGGCATGGGCCGCGATAGCGAACTGGTCACGCTGTATTACGGCGAAGACGTAACCGAGGACGATGCCGAAGCGATGGCAGATGCCCTTGCCGATACCTTCGATGAGCAGGAATTCGAAATTGTCGCCGGGGGGCAGTCACTTTACCCGTATCTTATCAGTATCGAGTAGCCATTTTGCGCATTCACATCGTCACCGACAGCGGCGCCCACTTCGCCCACCCGCAGATTGCCTCCCAGTACCCGATGACCACTGTGCCTAACACGCTGGTCATCGGGGGGCAGGCTTACCGTGAGGGGGTGGATCTGACGGCGGAAAAGCTGCTGCATCTCATCGGCCAGCAGAGCAAACCGCCGCGCGTGCAGCCGCCATCTGTGGATGAGTACGTTGCTGTTTATACCCGGCTGGCCTACCATCACGACGCGATCATTTCTGTGCATATGTCTCGTGAGATGTCTGATAGCTGGAAAAATGCGCAGGCCGCTGCAAAGCAACTGGAAGGCCATGTGCAAATTCATGTGATTGACTCCATGATGCTGGATGGTGCGCAGGGTATGGTGGTGCGGGCCGCCGTCCGTGCGATTGAAAAGTATGACGACGTTGAAACGATTGTGCGGGTGGTGCGTGGCGCTGCTGACCGGGCCTATGCGATTTACTATGTGGAACGCCCGGACTTCATTGCACAACAGGGGATTCTGTCGCGGTCTCATGCGGTGCTCAGTGCTATGACCGGCACGATTCCCGTGGTCTCCATCGAAGATGGCGTGATCGTGCCGATTGAGAAAGTCCGTACACGCTCGCAGGCGATTGACCGGCTGGTGGAGTTTGTGGTGGAGTTCGAAGATGTTGAGGATGCGCTCATTCTGCAACCGGGTGCTTTCATGAGTGAACACACACGCAATTTGCAGGATCGGCTGACGGCAGAATTCCCCGGTAAACACTTCCCGCACGCGGTTTACAGCCCTACGCTGGCCGCCTACCTCGGCACGCACGCTACCGGCCTTGTTGTGCTGGAAAGTGAAATAGACGACGAAGATTTTGATGATGACGACAGGGACACCCTTTGAACATACGATTTGTAGTCGATAGCACGATGGATGTGCCAGCGGAGATAGCCGAGCAATTTAACATGATCGTACTGCCAGCATTTGTGAACTATGGCGGCAACAGCTATGCTGATAATGGCGTGGAGCTTGACCGCGAGTCGTTTTACGGCGTGCTTGGCTCATTGGAGCAGGTACCCACGACATCTGCGCCGTCGCCGGGGATTGCACAGGATACGACGATGGAGGCGCTGGAAGGTGCTGACCATGTGATTATGTGCAGCCTCTCTGCAAAATTGAGTGGTATCAATAATGTGATGAACCTCGTTGCACAGGATGTTTCACCGGAGCGGATTACCGTTTACGATACGAACAGTTTGAGTCTGGGAGGCGGTTTCCAGGCCATTGCCGGGGCAGAAGCTGCCGCAGCGGGTGGTAGTGTGAATGATGTACTCAATACTATGCAGGATGTCTATCGCCGCCAGACAGTGTACTGCGGGTTGATGAACATTGATTTTGTTCGCAAGGGCGGGCGGTTAAGCTGGGCTGCTGGCGCAATCGGCAGTTTACTGAAGATCCGCCCGGTTGTTATTGTAGAAGATGGGTACATTAATTCAGTGGCGTCTGTGCGTAAACGGGGCGCGTGGATAGATAAGCTGGAGCAACTGGCACGCAAACATGCCCCTGTGGAACGCATGGCGTTTATCCATACCGAAAACATGGCAGATTTGACGGAGCTACGCGACCGCCTTGCCGATATTGTGCCAGAACATGCGATTACCACCTATGCTACACCGAGTATTGGTGTGCATACTGGCCCACAGGCGATTGCCTTTGCACTGGTGAGCCGCTAAGCCACCGCCCCGCGCTGTTGCGCCTCCCCCGGTTTGTGTAGAATATATGTGCAGTGGGCGCGTCGTCCACTGCCGTAATTGCCGACTTTTGTGAAATAGAAACACACCTACCATGCCATCTGCGTTAGAAACCCTCGTTAAGATACTCAAGCTGGAACAGGATCAGGGGTACCAGGACACCGCCGTGATCGGTGGCCTGAAGGCCTTTTCGCGTAACTGGACGCCTGATGCTCATCGTCAGGCTCGCATCGAAATGCATCATATCCTCGTGGATGACCTGTCCCAGTTGATGGAACAATATGACACCATCGACGGTAAAACCGACCGCCACGAAGCCGTCTCTTATATGCTGGATCGCATTATGATGCGCATTAAAGAGCCGCGTGAAGACTACAGGCCGCGTAACAACTGGGGTGGTACAGAAGCCGTAGAGGAAAAGCCAGCGCCGCCAAAGAAACAGGAGCGCCGAAAACGCCAGGAGAAACCACCTCGCAAAGAGAAAAAACCCCGCGAGAGCAAGCAAAAAGACAATCGCTCCCGGCAGAACAGGGGCAGAAAGCCATCGTCCAGCAGCCACGATGACTTCTCCTATCAGGATGATGAGTTCGACATGGCTTACGATGGCAGCGGTGAGTCTGATATGCCGCCGGAACCACGCCTGGAGCGCCCACCCCGCAAGCCGCGCAAAGCGATTGACCCGCAGGAAGCCGCAGATATTATGCATGGCCTGCGTGCGAACGTTACCGAGATCAAAGGTGTGGGGGCTAAACTCGCGGAAACGCTGGCAAACATCAACATCCGCACAGTGGAAGACATGCTGTTTTACCTGCCGCGCCGCTATGATGATTACACGCGCCTGCTGCCGCTTAACAGGCTGGAACCGGAGATGGTGACAACAGTAATTGGCACGGTGCGGCAATCGCACACGCGCATGGGCCGTGGCCGCAAGGATTTTGCCTTCACGCTGGATGATGGCACCGGCACGCTGGCTGTGACGTTCTTCGGGGGGCAGTGGCTGCGCAACAAAATCCGCGATGGGCATCAACTGGTACTCAGTGGCAAAGTGACTATCTGGCGCAATACGCTCCAGATGACCAACCCGGAGTGGGAGCCGCTGGAAAGCGATAACCTGCGGGCAAGGGGTATTGTGCCTGTGTATGGGCTGACGAAGGGTTTGAATGCGCGTCGCTTTCGTGGGTTGACGGAAAACGCGGTGAGCTTCTGGGCAGAGCGCCTGCCTGATTACGTCCCGGAGGCTGTGCTGGAGCGTACCGAACTTGCCGATATTGGCTGGACGATGAAAAACCTGCACTTCCCGGAAGGCTGGGATCATCTGGGGCACGCACAGCGCCGCTATATCTTCGATGAACTGCTATTGATGCAACTGGCTATTATGCAAAACCGCCGCGAGTGGCAGTCCGAGCAGGCACAGCCCATCCCGGTAGATGAGGAGTGGCTGGAGACGTTCCTGAGTGTGGTGTTCCCGTATGAGATGACGACTGCGCAGCGCCGCAGCGTGAATGACATCGCCCGCGACATTGTGACGGATGTGCCTATGAACCGCCTCATCCAGGGCGATGTGGGCAGTGGTAAAACGGCTGTGGCAATTACCGGGCTGGCACTGGCCTATAACGCTGGCGTGCAGTCCGCGCTAATGGCTCCCACAAGCATCCTCGCAGAGCAGCACTATGAGAGCGTAACCGAAACGCTGGCACAGATGCCGGGTGATAAAAAACCCACGGTTGCGCTGTTGATTGGCGCACTGAGCAAGGTAGAGCGTGAGGAAGTGTATGCTGGTCTGGAAAACGGCAGCATTGATATTGTGGTGGGTACACACGCGCTGATACAGGAAGGCTTTGAGTTCAATAACCTCGGTCTTGCCATTATTGACGAACAGCACCGCTT